>CAYRDV010000015.1:0-32937 GCA_964422885.1 uncultured Candidatus Sericytochromatia bacterium | reverse complement strand
TCAGTTTTTTAGAATTTTTAAGTTAAACTAATAATAATTTTAATCATAAATCTAAAAAGGAAAATATGGAAAGTATCGAAGAATTAAAAGATTGGTGGGCTGCTCTGGATTCTACCTGGAAAGAAATTTTTTTTAATGCCTTAAATATAGAACATAAACCTTCAGATCAAGAACTTGAAGAAATTATTAATCTTGAGGAACTTACCTGCGGTGGTACTGGTATAACAAGTTTGGAACCCGTTAAAGCTCTCCATCGCCTGAGAAAATTGATTTGCTTTCGAACAGCTGTTACAGATCTGGAACCGCTTAGAAATATGAAAAGTTTAAGGCAGTTACGCTGTTTTGAAGTAGATATAAATACTCTTGAACCTGTCAGTAATCTGGAAAATCTTGAAGAAATACTCTGTGATAAAACAAAGATCCGTGATCTTCAGGCTGTAAAAAACCTGACCAACCTAAAAGTTATCCATTTTAGTTATACAGATATCGAAACTCTTGACCCCCTAAAAAATCTGTTGAATCTGGAAAGATTATTTTTTAGCAATACCCGGATAGAATCACTCGAACCTCTGTGTAATCTCCATAAGCTGGAAAAAATTTCCTGTAATAATACCCGGATAGCCAGCCTGGAACCACTGGATAATTTAAGTAATTTACAGGTTGTCGATTGTAAAAACTCTAATGTTTCTTTGGAAGAAGGACGCAGGTTTAAAGAAAAACATCCCGGTTGTATTATTTTTTATGCCGGATAATTGTAGAGACATGCCATGGCATGTCTTACAAACTACGTTTAAAAGCCTTGCTTATTTTGTCATTCCCGTGAAGACGGGAATCCACTACCCACAATCAAATTTTAGAAAATATTGTTTATCAAATTAAAATTTAATAATTAATACTTATCGCCTCTTATCGTTGGTTCCCTGTCGTGGCAGGGAATGACATCAACCAAAAAACTTTTCAAAAATGAAAACCAATGATAAATTGAGATTGTCTAAAAATCAAATAATCAGAGGTTTTTAAAATAATGATAAATGAACTAAGTATAAATCTACAAGGACTTTTAGAAAAAAATGTTAAAAAATTAGCAAAAGAAAGTAAATTTGTAACCAGAAATTCAAAACTTTCAGGTGAAAAGTTTGCAAAGGGATTAATATTTGGTTGGCAAAATAATCCAGATTCGACCTTAAGCAATCTTAAACAAAGTCTTGAAACGTTTGGTGTGAATGTCTCAGAGCAAGCTCTTAATAAAAGATTTAGTGCAGAATCGGCTAAATTTATTGAGTTACTTTTAAATCAGGCAATGTCAATATTAACACGCACTAGCAAAGTATCTTCGGGTATTTTAACAAAACTAAGCGATTTAAAAGTTTATGATAGCAGCATAATTACTCTTCCAGTTGAATTAATTGAACATTGGACTGGAACAGGTGGGAATAAGGGTTCTAAATCTAATTCAGCAATAAAATTATCAGTTTGTTTGTCATTAAATAATCGTAATTGGAATGTGGGAAAATATTGATAGAAGTATGTTTAAAGCTATACAAATTATTCAGGAGAATGTTCCTCTAATTGCATATTCATTTTGTCAGGGGACAAAAGAACTTATTAAAAAACCATCTACATCTCAGTTATTATCTTATTTAAAGGGTGTTCATTATGCTTCTTAGGTTGATGTGAGTGGGGTTTGATTAATCAAACCCCTACATTAGATTTAGAATGTATCAACAACATCAGGATTATGTCTGACCAGTATTTCTCTTGCAAGCGATGACCGGCCTTCATCTGTATGAATCATTACCAGAACATTCCCTTTGTTAAAATTCCGGCTATAGAAATCAGCCCGGTCATTTGGAATACCTTCATCTTTCAGAAGACCAATTATTGTACCAGCAGTAGCTCCAAGTGCAGCTCCACCAGTAGCAGCTGTAATAGCAGTATAAATAGGGCCGGCAGCGAGTACCGGACCAACACCAGGTAGCATCAACACCGCCAGTCCTCCTAAAAGCCCGATAGCTCCACCTGCAGCAGCACCTTTAACCATTGCTTCAGGATCTTTTTCTTTTACATCGTGTAAATCTTCAAAATCTTCATCTTCATTTACAATATCAGGATAGCGATGTTTCAGTTCAGTATCTCTTAATGTATCCGTAGGATAGGTTGTTGAGCTTCCACTATGAGTTCTAATTCTTTCTTCATCTTTCATATCCCTTGCCAGAACAGAAATAGAATCACTGTCAAAACCGTTGTTATTCAGCTCTGTTATTACATTATGAACAGCATATTTATCAGAAAAAATACCGACAACTTTATTTTTAAATGATGTGCTCCCCATATTTCTAATCTCCTTTTTAAGTTTTAATAATTAATTAACAATACTTATTAAATATATATTAAGTTTAGCATAGGGATAATATTTTGTAAGATTTATGAAGAAGTGAGGCCACTGCGTTCAGTGAGGTCAGAGACAGCTAAAGCTGTCCTGGTGAGGAGGAAGTGAGGGAGAAGTAAGATAAAATAAATCCTCTTTTCACTTCTTTACTTCTTCCTCACAGGTAAACTTGTTTACCGCCTCACAAGCAAGCAAGCTTGCTGCCTCACTTCCCCCTCACTTCTTAAGAATTTCATCAAGAGCAAGGGCTTTACTTTCTGGTCCATGTTTATCAAGTGGATAAATTAATGGAGTCAAATCCTGATTACACCATCTTATTGCTGAAATTGTAAAAGACCGGTCATTTTCGTTATTTAAGCTCCATTGGGCATGTTCAAGCATTAAAGAAGCAGTAAAAGTCCTGATTAGACTAAAGGCAAAAGACCTTGCCCCTGTTTCAATATATGTTTTTCCTTCTTTTACCGCCTGAATAAAATATTCTTTTATTTTTTGGACCGACTGATATACTTTGTCCCGTGAGATTAATAATTCCTGCTCAGAAATATTTTCCAGTCTGTTTAAAATATTTTTGATAAAAGGAGCAAAAGTATTTTCTTTTTCTATCGAGCGGAGGGTATCAAGACTGAGAATATTGGTGGTCCCCTCCCAGATTGAGAGTACTTGAGTATCTCTCAACAATTTTGGTATCCCTGTGTCTTCAACATACCCGGCTCCACCAAAAGATTCCAGGACTTCACTTACTACTTTTATCGCCTGCTTGGCAGTATATAGTTTTATCAGCGGGGTAAGCATTCTCAAAACAGCTATTTCATCTGCTGTCGCTTTACCACATTCCTCTTTACCAAGTAGTTCGCTGGTATAAAAAACGGACTGAAAAGCGCCCTGAAACTCAACTTCCAGGTTTGCCAGAGTTTCCAGATGCAAAGGATGTTCTGCTAATTTTTTACCAAATGCCTCACGCCGTAATGAATAATCCTTTGCCAGAGCAATTGCTCTTCGCATCAGACCAATAGAAGATTTTGCATTATAAATTCGGGTAATATTAAACAGAGAGGAAATTTTCTTTACTCCACCACCAATATCACCAATCAGTCTGGCATTTGTGCCATTCAGAGTTAATTCGGCAGTGGGTAATGCCTTGGTTCCCAATTTATTTTTCAGCCTGTGGATAGTAATACTATTTAATTGTCCTTTCTGAGTATAAACTTCCAGATAAAAAAGGCTTAACCCTCTGCTTCCGGGGATAGTATTACCCTGTTCATCTTCAATTCTTGCCAGAGTTATAGCCATCTGTGAAGTCGTAGCAGAAGTAAACCACTTTGTCCCATATAACTTATAACCTCCATCTTCAAATCTGGCAATTGTTTCCGTCCGACCAACATCAGAACCTCCTGTTCTTTCGGTCATCCATTGGCCTGATGTCCAGAATTCACCAGGAACTCTTGAGGTAAGGTGTTTATATGCATTATTTTTTAAAGACTCATCCCCATATATTTCCAGTAACCTGGCAGCACCATCCGTCATCGCCAGTGGACAGGTATAAACAGCTGATGAAGGATGAAAAAGGTATAATTTTACAAACTGATATATTCTTGAGTATTCACCATATTTTCTTTCATAACCGATGGCAACCATCCCTTCTTCGGCGGAAACCTGATCAAGATCTTTCCAGCCTTTAGATGTTTTAATTTTGTCAATTCTCTTACCCCACGGATCAAAAGAAATTAACTGTGGTTCATTGCTTTCGGCATCTTCTGCCATTTCCATAATATCTGTAACAACTCTGTTTCCAAGATTTAAAAGATCCGGTTCTAGTTCTGTAAAAATATCTGCTGGTAAAACACGATTTAAATAAGAACGTAATAACTTATCTGCTTGATACTGATTTCCCAAAACCGGGCCATCCTGATAAAATTCGCTCATAAAAGACCTCTTTTTTTGATAGTTTCCTTCCTAAAATTAATCTTGTTTTGTTTCTTTGTCAACCACATATAGAAAATAAGTAGAATATTAATGTAAATATGAAAGTTTACGAAAAGAGAATATTTGTGAGGCAGGAAAAAATAATAACCGAAGAAGACTGGCGAACCTTATATGATACTGCAATCGCTTTTAAAAATCTGAAATGCTGGCAATGGATGTATGACTCAGATTTATTTGGAGTACAAAACCCTGATGATAATAAAACAGGTTACTGCTGTATTATGGGAAAGCTGGGAGAATTCAAAGCTCTTGCCGTATATCTTGGCACAGAAGGTCTGGAATCATATAAAAGGATTTATTCCGGAAAAAGACCAGACGAAAAACCGGAGACCACAAATTCTCAAAAATGTCTGATGGTTTCTTTTGAAGACAGAGATGATCTTGATGAGGAAGATATAGAAATACTTGACATTCTCGATCTTGAATTTACCGGAAACAGTCAGTGGCCGATATTCAGAAGCTATGAACCAGGCTATCTACCATGGTTTTTAACAGCAAAAGAAATAAAGTTTCTAACCACGGCGATTGAACAGTCAATTATTGTTTCCAAAAAGGCAAAAAAAAACAAAAGTACCATCAAATCAGAAAAAAAAAATACCTATCTCATCAGAGTATTTGAAAATGGTAAATGGTCTGAAAAATGGCTAACCCCACCAAAAATCCAGAGGTATCAAATAATGCCTGTTTTTGACTTTACATTGCTTAAAAATTTAAAAACAAAAAAAATAGCAAAGTCGGGTAATTGGGAATTATCTTTTATTCATTTACAAACAGCTGTTCGTGAAGAAACAGAAAAACCATATTATCCTTATTTAATTTTAATTGTTGATACAGATATAGAGCAAACAATAGGCTTTGAGCTATGTGAGCCGGGAAAAATAAATATGCGCTTACCAACTATGCTATTAAAAACGATCCAGAAAAATAAAATGATGCCTAAAAAAATTACTGTAAATCAAAATGAGACGATAAAACTTATTTCAAATATCACTGATGAATTATCAATAAAAATTGAGAAAATGAAAACACTAAATTTGCTTAACTCGATGCTTTCAGATGTAATATCCCTAATTAATATGAATGAATACTTTTGAAAAATTTATTCCTATTTACAAATTTCTACAATCAAAGTGTTAAACATCAATTATAATAATACAAAAAACAAGGCAGAACGAAAGCATTAATATAGGTAAAAAATGAAAAAAGTCAGAATAGGTTTTGATTTAGGGGGAACAAACATGGGAGCGGCCCTTGTTTCCTACGAAGGTGAAATATTATATATCACAGATTGCCCTACTCTTGGAAGCGAACCTCCTGAAAAAGTAATCGGCAGAATGAAAACATTAATCAGAAATTGCCTTGATGAAGCTCAAAGAAAAGGATTTGAAGTTGTCTCCATTGGTATCGGTTGTCCGGGAGTAATTGATACAGCCAGCGGTGTTGTCAGAACACTGCCCAACCTTTATAACTGGACAAATATTGAATTAAGAAGAATCTTAACCGAAGAATTTTCTGTCCATGTTTCACTTGATAATGATGTCCGGGTAGCCGCTCTTGGAGAATTTTATTTCGGAGCAGGGAAAGGTTATAACAACATCCTTTGCATCACTCTAGGAACAGGAATAGGCGGGGGAATCATCCTTAATGGTCAACTGATGAGAGGACCAACATTTTCGATGGGTGAAATTGGCCATATGACTTTACTAAAGGGAGGCCCACAATGTGGTTGCGGAAATTATGGCTGTTTTGAAGCTCTGGCATCTGCAACAGCAATCGCAAGAAATGCCAAAGAATCAATAGAAACCGGTAAATCCGATGAGATGAAAAAGCGGTTTGAAGCTGGTGAAAAAATTAATGCCTATATGGTAACTCAGGCCGCTCAAAATGGAGATCCTGAAGCAAAAAGAATTATCAGAGAGACGACTGAATGGATTGGTATTGGCCTTTCAAATGCAATCAACCTTTTAAATCCTGAATTAATAATAATTGGCGGAGGTGTTGCCCTGGCAGGAGATATCCTTTTCGAGCCAATAAGACAGGAAATTGCCAAAAGAGCATTGAAAATACCTGGCAGTTTTGTAAAAGTTGTCCCTGCCAAATTAGGTGATTCTGCCGGAATGGTCGGCGCATCAACATTGATATAAGATTTAGGTAAACATAAAAATGAAGGATTCATTTGAATTACTGGAAAAATCTCAGCCGGAAAAGTTAGATGAAAGAGCCGGTTATTATATAAAAATACTTAGAAATGCCCGAACAAATAAAAATTCTGAGAAAGAATTTCTGGCACTGGAAGGACTTGGAAATACATATAACCTGCTTGGTAAAAACGATAAAGCATTAAGTTATTATAAAAAAGCAAATGAAATAACAGTAAATACAAAAAAAATAAGTAAGAGTAAAGTTGTTCTTAATCTTGGAATAGTTTATCTGAATATGAGAAAATACAATGATTCTCTTAAGCATCTGGAAGAAGCATTATTAATTTTCCGTAAACAAAAAGATACGGCAAATGAAGAAGAATGTCTGATCAGTCTCAGCCGTGTCTATAGCCGGATGGGCAATTCACGTAAACTTTTGGAAACAGGTAATCAGGCACTCAATCTTTCAAAAAAAACAGGAAATCAGAATATACATGAGTATGCTAGTGGTTTTATCGGAATTGCCAATAATAATCTTGGTGAAGTTCAAAAAGCGATTGATTCACTTTCAGAAGCATATGAATTATCTCAAAAATTAAATGATAAAAGTGGTGAATGTATCTGGGTAGGTAATCTGGGTATTTGCCTGAACAAACTTGGAGATACCAATAAATCTATTGAACTGTATAATCATGCGATTAATCTTGCCAGAGAGCTTAAAAATAAATCAGGAGAAGCACAATGGACAGGAAATGTGGGGATTGCCTACAACAAAATTGGCGATCTGGAAAATGCAAAAAAATATTACTTTTCTGCCTTAAAAATTGCTGAGGAGTTAAAAGACTCCCTAAATGAAGGACGCTGGCTGGGAAATATCGGTAATTTATACAGTTCACTGGAAGATTATCCAAAAGCAAAAGAATATTATGAAAAAGCCCTGGAAAAAGCAAAAAAAGCAGGAGATAAAAATAACGAAGGGATAATCCTTGGTAATCTGGGCATAATATGTGGTCATTTGCAGCAATCAGAAAAAGCAGTTGGTTATCTTGAAAAAGCTCTGGCTTTTGCTTCTGAATCAGGTGATAAACTAAATAAAGGAGTTTGGCTGGGTAATCTTGGCAGTTTTTACAGCAATCTTGGTGATGAAAGAAAAGCACTAAAATTTACCTCACAGGCACTGGAAATTTCCCGGGAAGTAAGCGATAAATTTAATGAAAGTATCTGGCTGGCAAACCTTGGTACATCTTATAGTAATCTTGGTGATCAAAAGCAAGCCCTTATTTTTACCAAAGAAGCACTGGAAATTGCCAAAGAGCTTGGCGATTGGATAAACTTTGGAATTTGTCTGGGTAATCAGGGTATTTATCATGGAAAACTGGGAGATGAAAAGGGAGCAATTACCTATTATGAACAGGCTCTGAATATTGCTCTGGATACAGAAGATAAAAAAGCAGAAGGAAAATGGCTGGGCTACCTTGGTACTTCATACAGCAATCTTGGTAATCAGAAACTGGCAATCGATTATATGAAAAAAGCTTTAAAATTATCAAGAGAACTGGAGGACTGGAAGACCTACAGCAGATGGCTTACGGACCTTGGAAACTGCTACAGCCGATTGGGTGAGCAGGAAAAATCAATTGAATATTATGAACAGGCGATTGAAATAACCAATAAAACAGGTGATATCAGAAGGCAGGGTAAATGTGTAGGTAATCTTGGTATAACTTACAGTAAACTTGGTATGGAAAAGAAAGCAATAGAATCTATGACCAAAGCAATGAATATTGCCCGTTATTTAGGTGATAAAGGAAATGAAAGCAGATGGCTGGGAGCTTTAACCTATTCGTTCAGTAATGTTGGGGATATGGATAATGCCATTAAATATGGTAAAAAAGCCCTGAAAATGGCCAGAGAAATTTCTGATAAAAGAAGAGAAGCAGCCTGTCTTGGCAATCTTGGTAATGCTTATGCCAACTCTGGCTCATCAACAAGAGCATTGAAATACCTTGAGGAAGCTCTGAAAATATCCGGTGAAATCGGCGACAAAATAAATGTTGGCAGATGGCTTGGTTCTATTGGCTCAATTTACAGCAATCTTGGTAAAGAAGACAAAGCGATTGAATATCTTGAAAATGCTCTAAAGGTTTCCAAAGCAATAAGTGATAAGTTTAATCAGAATATCTGGCTGGGTAATCTTGGTTATAGCTACAGTAATTTTGGAGATCAGCAAAAGGCGATAAAGTCTTTCGAAAAGGCTCTTAATCTGGCTCATATATTGGGTGATAAAAAAAATGAAGGAAAGTGGCATGGCAGTATTGGCATATCATATAGCAGAATGTGGAATCAGAAACTGGCTCTCAAAAACTTTGAGGATGCCCTGAAAATTGCGGTAGAAACAGGAGATAAAAACAGCCAGGGAAGATGGTACGGTAATATGGGTATTGCTTACAGTAAACTAGGCAAAGAAATTGAAGCAATAAAAGTTACTCACAGAGCATTAAGTATTACTGAAGAAACAAAGGATAAGAATAATCATAGCCGCTGGCTTGGCAGTATTGTTTCTCCTTACAGTCAGATGGGGCTTCAGAGTGAGGCACTGGCTTTTGGCTTTAAAGCCCTTGATCTGGCCAAAGATATTCATGACCGCAGAAGGGAAGGAGGATGTCTTGGCAATATTGGCCTGGTTTACAGCAAATCAGGTGATGAAACCAAAGCGCTTGATTTCTTTTTAAAAGCCCTGGAAATCGCTGATGAAATAAAAGATGAGGTAAATAAGGGGAGATGGCTAACACATCTGCCAATAATTTATTTTAACCTGGGTGATGTGGGTAATGCCCTTAAAGTATGCCAGTTAGGGTTACAAAAAACCAAAAAAAATGAAGATAAGTTTAATTATGGAAAAGGCCTGCTTTCACTTGGTGAGATTTATTATGCAATAAATATCTCTCAGGCCAAATTTGCAAAATTTTTAAATGATCTGAAAGAACTTGCCTTAGAAATTGATTCAGATCTTTTGCTTTGTTATTATCATTATTTTGATGCCAGAAATTATCTGCTGAAAGGTAATTTTGAACAATATAAAAAATCATATAAAGAAGTCGAAAAAAAGCTTAAAAAAGTTGATAGCAGGGAAATACATATTCAGGCAATGCTGGTAAACCTACAATATTTCAGGGTTACCAAAAATCTGAAAAAAGCTCATGAAACTTATGAACAAATAATTGAGCTCCTCAAAAAATGTGAGTTCTTTTATCTCAGATTAGAAACTATTTATCAAAATGCCCTGGTTAAAAAAGATGAAGGATTAATTAGTGAAGCCCAGCAGATAATTGAAGAAGAGATTCATTTTGCCAGAATGAGGGGTTATAAACTATTTCTGAAAAAAGCCCTTAAGCTGGATATAGAGCTGAAACAAATGTTAAATATCAGCTCTGATATTGATATGATTAACCTTAAAAGGCTGGAAAAAGAGCTGGATGGATTAAGATAAGTTTTGATTATTAAATCGGCTTTCAAATAATTCAAGAGCAAAAGTACCGGCTTTTGTTTTTCTGAACTCTTCAACCTCTCTTGCCATTTGTTCCGGCACTTCACTAACATCAGCTTTTACTCCGGCATATACTGATGGCATAACCAGAGGAGCAGCCAATGCTGAAAATGTTATATCAGCAGCCGATATAAAATTACCTGTCAAATATTTTCTGCCATCAGATAATTTTTCATCAACTGTTTTAAATACTTCATTTATTTTATTTTTGGATCTTTCCGCTGAATCCTGATTAATATTCATTCCTTTTTTCATCAATTGTTTGATTATTGGAAAAAATATTTTAAAACCGGTTTCTTCAAACATATTTTTTCCCTGACAAAACCACCTGAATAGTAATTCGGGTTTTTCAAGTAAATAATAATAGGCCCATCTTCTTGAATGAGGACCAAGCTTTGTATCAAAAAAATCTTCAAGTTCCTCAACTTCTTTTTTTAAATTTTCGTCAGTTGGATAAAGCTTTTTATTATCCGGTGCTAATGAATTTAAATATTTCAAGATATCAGTTGAATCGGTATACTTTCCTTTTTCAGTCACTAAAACAGGAACAGATTTACCACCATTTATTGTTGTACTAAACAAATGAAAAAGAGGAGGATGTGCATCATCTACATAATCCAATTCCAGATATTCCATAGCCCATCTGACTTTTTCACAATAATGACTGGGAACCATTGTAATTAGTTTTGGCGCTTTTTTATCAATATTCATATTTTCTCATAGTTTTAGTATTATTTAACTATATTTCACAACAAGGGACTTAAGCCCCTTGTTGTGAAAAACATTTCTCCAAGGCTCCCTCTGGGAATCATATTATTAACTATAATTATAGTTTAGCTGTGCTATCTGTGGTAAATTATTATGGAATATTAGAGCCAGATTTGATATAAGCGCAGAAATTTTTATGAATAATAATATTGAATTTAAACCCGATGGTTTTTTTAAAAATGGTCATTTCCAGACCGTGTATTCAGCTTTGTTTCATAACCCGACTGAGCTTAAAAACTCTGAAGCAGTAATGATTAAAACAGAAGAAAACACGACAATCGGTTGTGAATACAACAAAGCAGAAAACGCTAAAAATGCCTGTACCATATTAATTCACGGCCTGGAAGGCTCCACAGAATCAAATTATATAGTATCTACCAGTAAAAAGCTGCTTGCTAAAGGAATTTCCGTTTTACGGATGAATATCAGAAATTGTGGTGGGACAATGCATTTAACCAATACTTTTTATAATGCCGGACTTACCCATGACGTAAATGAAATTATTAAATATTGCCAGGAAAAGCTTGGTCATGAAAAAATATATATTGTTGGTTATTCATTAGGGGCAAATACTGTTTTAAAGCTTGCTGGAGAAAGCAATTATCATCAATCACTGGCAGGAGTTGTTGCTGTCAGTCCACCACTTGATTTATCAATGTGTGCAAATGCAATAATCCGCCCGGATAACAAAATTTATGATCTGTATTATGTCAGAAGAATGAGAAGAACTTATCGTAATAAAAAAGAATTTTTCCCTGAGCTTGTAAACCTTGAGCTGTTAAACAAAGTGAGAAATTTATATGACTTTGATGAATACATTACCGGACCATTATTTAATTATAAAAATGCAGAGGATTATTATAGTCAAAACAGCTCTTTGCGCTTTTTGGTAAATATTAAGGTTAAAACATTGATAATTCAGTCAAAAGATGATCCGATTATTCCTTTTAAATGTACTGAAGAAGCTCTGAAAATTGAAAACCCTAATATTCAATACCTGATTACTGAGCATGGTGGACATGTCGGATTTATTAATAGCCTGAAATCAGCTTTAAAAGATCACGATCGTTTCTGGGCAGAAAACCGGATTGTCGATTTTATCACTTTGAATTAAAATCTATCCATTATTATTGTTATTGTTGTTGTTATTATTATTGTTATTGTTGTTATTGTTATTCAAACTAAGTCTGTTTTTACCTGGGTTTGGTAATATTAAAAAGCCACTTGTTCCCAATAATAAAATATTTCCATTTTCATAAAAAGATTTTGAGTCAATAATAGATATTTTTTTTCCATTACACCAAATTGTTTTATTTTCACTAGCTTCAGGTAAAGAAAAGCTTTTAACGATTTCTTTATTTCTGTAGCAATAAATTTTTTGTCGATGATAAATAAGATAAATCTTAAAGTTTTTTTCACTTAAAAACCATTTTACAACCCAATCTTCATTACTTGTTCTGATAGTATTATCAGGAATTTTTAAAGCATTAAAAAACTGTTCAACAGTAAATGATATTTTTTCTAATTCTTTTGGATTCATATGATTGTTATTCTAAATAAAAAAATTCAAAATTGGGAAATGGTAAATTTATTGCCTGAATATGATAAAAAGCATTATTTTTTTGTTTTTGATAATGATATTCCCGTAAAAAATTGGTTGTAAAAAATAAATTATTTAAAATATTTTTCTGATAAAGTTCTTTATGTAAACCTATAATCCCACTAAGATCAAACATAAAATATTCTTCACCAAAGATATTACTTTTTTTCAATACTGAAGTATATACCTGATATGTAAATAAATGAGCCTGTTTAGTTCTTTTTTCATCTCCGTAAATTACAAAATCATTATTGAGCATTTGTAAATAAAGGCTGTTTTTTATTACTTCATCACAATTCAGGTTCATTAATGCGCTTGGAAAATGAACAATAATCTTATCTTCTGCTGATAATGTATGCCAGGTTGCTGTTGTTTTTAATATTTGTGATTCTAAATTAATAAAGTCATCATTAAGCTCAATGATAAAAGATTTATTATATAAAGAATCTAATATTGAATCTTGTTTGATTATATTTAGTAAAAAATTCTTATTTTCACTTAGATCATTAGGTAATATTATTGAAGATTTTATTATATTCTCATTTTCACTAAATGACAAAGATGGGTGCATTTCTTTCAGATAATAATCAGAATAATTTTTTTGGTCTTCTTCAGAATCTTCAGGATATGAATAAGGGTTATCATTGTAGAGTTTTTTTTGTAAATCACAGGTATATGATTTTGGTTTTTCTCTTTGAAATTTTACTACAGCACATCCTGTATTACATATTGATAAATGGTTACAACTTTTGCATGATGAGTCCATTCCATATTTTTGATGAATTTCACTAATTTTCCTGGCTCCATTATTAAGGATTTCTTCGATAGAACTTTCAAAAATATTTCCATAATAAAATTCTTCTATACCTTGTCCTCTTACACAAGAATAAACAGAACCATCACTTTGCAATAAATAAAATTTTTCACCACAATTAAAAGAGTTAGTACAATAAGATGGTTTAAACTCATCAAACCAGTTTCTTTTGAATCCTTCCTCCAGTTCAGTACCTGTAAAAGCCTTTTTTAACTCCTGATATAAAGTTAATTGCATTTCTTTAGAAGCAGGAGTTAATACCTTATTTCCCTGCTCAATATTATTTAGCTCTGATTCAAAAGCAAACATCAGGTTAAAATTATTCATATCAAATTTTAATTCGTTATGGATAAACCAGATATCATTAATAAAAAGCTCTATATCTTCTAAGTGTTCACTGCATATGGTTGAGGATAGCTTTTTACCATAAGGATATTTTGCCAAAAGCCTGATATTTTCTATAGTAACAGGTAGCCAGTCTTTTCCTCCTTTTGTTGTCCGGTATTTGCCATGCAAAAAAAGAGGTAAATCAATACTGGCACTAATAGAAACTTTATGTTTTTCCATTAGTTCATACTGACTGGAAAATCTGTATAAATTAGTCTTGATATGAGGATATGATTTTTTATGACCTAAAGCATTAATTTCATCAAAGTTTTTTATATAATGAGTTCTGATAATCTCAAAAAGTTCTTCCAAAACCTGATTAGGTAAAATTGTTACTTCCCCTCCATGCAAAGAAACATTAAATGGTAAAATACCTTCTTTAAGAAATTTTCCCAGAGCGTATTTTAGAGTAGGTACAGCTTTTTCAGAATCTTTTTTAATTAAGGCATTACTTGTTTGTTCGCCTAAATAGCAATATTGGCAGCTCAAGTTACAGGCCAGAGTTGGACTATATAAAAGATGGATATTTTTTTTATACAATTTTTTTATTACTATCTATTAGCTTACACCATGAAATTCAGCATTAGGCGAGGCTTTTTTAATATTATCTATAATTTTATCAGATACTTTTTTAAATTTATTGTTTTTATTCTTAGAAATTTTATCAGGTTTACGTGCATTTGTAGGGAATAGTTCTTTTTCTAGTCTAAAAACTTCTTTATTATCCGTATAAATTAATAATAAGCCTGAATCATGGTTAAAAACTATTTTATTGATATTTTTGTAATAAAAAATAGTATTCCCACAAATAAGATATCTTGGTTTAATCAGAATATTTCTTTTTGGATATATAACCAGTGCATATATAAAAGTAAAAATTAAAATAGCAATGCTGACAGGCAAGTAGATTAAATAAAAAAATATACTAATAAAAATTAGTATTCCAATAGTAAATTTTTGATTAAATGTCAGATTTAATTTATCTTTGTGTGAATATCTGAAAACAGGTATTTTCTTCATATTTTTCTTTTAACATTATATAATTATTATATATTTAAAATGAAGCATTAACATACTTTAAAATATTAATAATCGTGAAACGGTTAGTGTCGGTAGCCGAATTCCTCCACGGTGCTAGCACACGTGGTTTCCTGCTAGGGGGCATTATGACTTATAGAGATCTTACCCTGAATGACTTATTTATTAAATTTGGTATTGATCATACTGTGCAAAAACTTTTTAATTCTGTAATTCCTTTTGAAATAAGTGATTTATTAAAGGGAGATATTGAAGAAAGTCATCATTTCCCTATTACAAATGAAAAAGGTAAATCAGAATTTATAGTAGTCCCTATATTAAAAGAGTTAATCAGAAAGAATGACTATATATTTACTATTCATTCAGGAGAAAGTCTTGATATAGATAAAGATAAAGGGCTTACAGGAGAATGTGATTTTATTTTTACAAAAAGTACTCATAAATTAGAAATTTCTGCACCTGTATTTGCAGTGGTTGAAGCAAAAAAACAAGATATAGAGTTTGGAATAAGACAATGTGCCGCCCAGTTAGTCGGGATACAAATATTTAACAATCGTTTTAAAAACCCTGTAAATACTATTTATGGGTGTGTTACTACTGCGGATGACTGGAAATTTATGAAACTGGAAAAAAGTATGATAACAGTTGATAGTGACACCTATTATCTAAATGAATTAGAAGCTGTACTTGGTATCTTTCAAAGTATTGTTGATTTTTATAAGTAATTTACCACAGATAAGCTAAGATTAAACAGATATACCCAGATAAGAAAAAGAATACAAATTTTAAAATTAATTTTTTATATCTGTATTAATTCATATTTATCTGTTGCATCTGTGGTTTAATATTTTTATGACAAATATAGAGTAGGAAAATTTTATGAGTGAAACCGCTGTAATAGAGTTAAACGAGCAATTTATTAGTAGTCTGGTGGTTGATGAAAATAAGATTCTGAATCAGATATCGGGTGAATTAAATATTAATTTTAACCAGGTAAAATCTGTTGTAGAGCTTTTTAATGAAGGAAATACAATACCATTTATTTCCAGATACCGAAAAGAAAAAACCGGTTCACTGGATGAAATTCAGGTCAGAGGGATAGAGCAAAGACTACAGTCTTTAAGAAATCTGGAAACCAGAAAGCTGGAGATTATTCGCTCTGTCTTTTCCCAAGGATTACTTGATCATCCTTTTTATGCAAATATCATGAAATCTCCTACTATAACTGAAATTGAAGAACTCTATGCACCTTACAAAAAAAAGAAAAAGACCAGAGCAATGATTGCTATTGAAAAAGGTCTTGAGAAATTAGCCAACATGATGCTGATTCTTTCTGATAAAGATCTTGAAAAAGCGGCTGAAGGATTTATTAATATTGAAAAAGATGTAAAAAATATCACGGATGCTTTAAATGGGGCAATGGATATTATTGCTGAAAGAATTGCCCAGGATGTTGATGTCAGAAATAAAGTAAGAGGATTTTTAAATAAATTTGCCAAAATAGTTGTTCAGGGAAAAGGTGATGAAGAAAAAAGTGTCTATAAAATTTATTACAATTATCAGGATTTTATCAGAAATCTAAAGCCACATCAGGTATTAGCAATAAACAGAGGTGAAAACGAAGAAGAATTAAAAGTGAAAATTGATTTTGAAAATGATGAGGTAATTAGGCTTGTTGAATCACTTTATAAAATTAATAATAAATATTATATAACTGCTATTGAAGACAGCCTGAAAAGATTAATGTTACCCTCACTTTTACGGGAAATAAGGTCTGAAATAACAAAAAGTTCTGAAATTCATGGAATTGATGTTTTTGCCAAAAATCTTGGTGCACTGTTGATGCAACCTCCGATAAAAAGAACCAGGGTAATTGGTCTGGACCCTGGCCTCAGAACCGGAACAAAATGTGCTGTGATTGATGAAAATGGCAAATATTTGGAGTCATTTGTAATCTACCAGCATAACAAAGTTCAGGGAAAAAAGATTATTGCTGAACAGGTAAAGAAACATCAGATTCAACTTTTGGCGATAGGAAACGGTACTGGTTCTCATGAAACGCAGGAGCTTGTTGCAGAGGCTATTTCCGAATTTAAACTGGATGTAAGTTACACTGTTGTTCCTGAAGACGGAGCATCCGTATATTCAGCATCCGAGTTAGCTGGAGAAGAATTTCCCAACCTTGATCTAACCATTCGTGGTGCTATTTCTATTGGCAGAAGATTACAGGACCCTCTGGCAGAACTGGTAAAAATTGATCCTAAATCAATCGGAGTCGGGTTATATCAGCATGATTTAAATCAGAAAGAGTTATCGCAATCAGTTGATAATGTAGTTGAATCGGTGGTAAATCAGGTAGGAATTAATTTAAATACAGCTTCAGCCCCACTTTTAAAATATGTATCTGGAATAACTGGAAATGTTGCCAAAAATATTGTCCGTTACAGAGAAGAAAATGGTCTGATAAAATCCCGGAAAGAACTGAAAAAAATCGCTGGTATTGGTGAAAAAGTGTTTGAACAAGCGGCAGGATTCCTGATGATTCCTGAAAGTAATGATTCACTTGATAAAACATGGGTTCACCCGGAAAATTATAAAGTGGGAAAAGAAATCTTAGAACTTATAAAGCAAAATATCAATGTTTCAAAAGAAAAACGAGATGAGTTAAAAAATTTGTACAAAATAGGTGATACAACTATCAGTGATATTGTTGAAGCTTTACGTAAACCGGGCAGAGATCCCCGTGAAGATTATCCACAGCCAATCCTCCAAAAAGGGGTAGTAAATTTTGAGGATTTAAAAACTGGGATGATGATCACCGGAAAAGTTAAAAACGTAGTGGATTTTGGTGCTTTTATTGATGTTGGAATCAAAGAGACAGCTCTTTTGCATATTTCCGAAATGAGCAACAGGTATATAAAACATCCGATGGATGTGGTTAAAATAGGCGATGTTTTAAACTTAAAAATAACTGGTATCGATGAAGTTAGAAAAAGAATATCGCTTTCTTTGAAATAACTGTAAGTATTTTTTCGCTTTTATATGTGGCAAAAAAATATAAATTTCAAGCTCTAAAAATTATTAAAACACACACATTTTTAGTAAAAATACTTTATTAATTCTAATTTTTTTATATTTCACTTTATTAATAATTCTTAATTCAAGTAGAGCATAAATGTTTAAAAAATAAAATAGTTTTATTTTATTTTTACAGAATAATCTTTAATATTCCTTTTGTAAATTGAAAAATTTACTCCTATCATCATAATCTGCTTTTTTGATGCAAGATAACTTTCAAAATATTCCTTTTTTTCAATTTGTTCAATTGCCTTTTTGGGACTTCTGCCAACTTTAAATTCAAAAATATATATTGTCTCATTTGTTTCTGCCAGAGCATCAATTCTTCCCTTGCTCACTGAAACCTCAGAATTAATATTTACTCCGATCAGCTTAAAAATTAAATAAAAAATCGTATGATAATAACTTTCCTTATCTGCAAGCGTTGTTTTACTTTCAGGAAAAATTTCATTGGGAATACTTCCGAAAATACTAATCAAGATTTTAAAGAAATTATCAATATCCCTGTTTTTTAAACTTTCTGTTAATTCATATATTGCTATTCTGTTACTTTGCCGGTTTTGAATAAAATTATTGAGTAAACTTGTAATCAGAGACGATTTTACTTCCAGATTAGGATAACTCAGTATATATTTTCTGTCAGAAATAGAAATTCTTTGGATTTCTTTTATTGTAAGATAACCTGTTTGAAACAGCAAAGCATCAACATTCATATTATCCACTTCATATGAAGAAAAATCATATTCTTTAAGTTCAAGCTTTTCAAGCTTTTTAATATCAATATTGTATTTTTTTATAAGGTTGATAAGATAAGTTGGAGTTGCACTTTCAAACCAGTAGTTTTTTATTTGTAAACTTCGGAAAACATTTAAAATTGAAAAAAGATTATATACAAAACTTTTTCCATCCCAGGAATATCCGTTATACCATTTTTTCAATTCTTCCTTTAGTTCTGCCTCAGTTATAGATTCTTTCCGGGCAAATTCCTTTATATATTCCTCACAATATAAATTCAGCTCTTCTTCTGTACATCCGGTAATAGTCACAAAGGCAGGATCTAAGGTTATATCAATAAGGTTATTCAGGCCAGAAAAAACTGATACTTTGGAAAATTTGGAAACTCCGGTAAGAAAAACAAACTTTATATATTCATCGTAAGATTTTATAGTCTCATAAAAATTTTTTAGTATTTCTCTGTTTTCTCTTGCTATATCAATATTGTCAACAAAATTTATAATTGGTTTATCATATTCGTCAATTAAAATAACAACTTTTTCTTTTTTTCCCAAAGAGCTAATTAATTCTTTAAAAGATTCTTTATAGTTATTATTTTTTAGCTTTATTCCAAATTTTTCAGCAATTGAATTTAATTCATTGGCAAAAGAACTTTTAAACCCCTTGCTCCCTTCTGTATACAGCATATTGGAAAAATCAATCCTGATAACAGGATACTTTTTCCATTCTATCTTGTCATATATCCACAACCCTTTAAATAATTCCCTGTTACCTGTAAAGATTTCTGCTAAAGTACTTACTAAAAGAGATTTACCGAAACGCCTGGGTCTGGATAAAAAATAATATTTATTTTCAAGGCTGAAAAATTGATATATATCTTTTGTTTTATCAATATATAATTTGTTTTCTCTGATAATTTCACTGAAAGTCTGGATACCTAATGGAAGATTTTTCATAAGCCTTTCCAAAAATATTATTTGATAAAATTTTATCACGGTTCCACAAAGTTAAATAAATAAATAAGCACAATTTATTGATTAAATTAAATGATAAATATTCTCAAATGATATAATACATAATTGATATTGTTCAGTTACAAAAGGTTTCTATAAAGGCTCTTTTTTATACTGGAAGAACCTGATTTTTGATTATGATAGAAAAAACAAAAAAAACAAAACAGAAAAGTTACTGGCTGGTTGAAGCAAATTGGGATGGTAATAATGACCAGATTCAGAGATATATAGCCGAAGGTATCTGGGAAAACGGTTACGAAAAGATTTCTGATCTGGTAAATAATATTCAGCCAGATGATCTTATTGCCATTAAATCTACTTTTACCAAAAAGCTGGATGAAAATAAATTTATCTCAACACTTAGGATAAAAGCGACCGGAACAGTTATAAAAAATTTTAAAAATGGTAAACACCTTGAGGTTCGCTGGAATACCACTAATAAAATTTATGACATTGAAAATATCATAAAAACTGATACTATTTCCCAACTTACTGATGAAAATGAAATAAATATGATTTTTTATCCCCATAAAAAATCAAAGAGCAATAGCCCGGACATTATTGAAAATGAGTCAAATCAAAATAGTAAGCATCCTCTAAACCAGATATTCTTTGGCCCTTCCGGTACGGGCAAAACTTATAAAGCACTTACAACAGCCCTGGAAATTATTGATGGTTTTTTCCCTGAAAACCATGCAGAAGCAAAGAAAAAATATGAAACCTATAAAGATAATGGACAGATTGGCTTTATTACTTTTCATGACAGTTATGGCTATGATGAATTTGTTGAAGGTTTAAAAATGATTCAGTCAGAAAAAATCAGAGGCCAGATTGAATATGT
Organism: uncultured Candidatus Sericytochromatia bacterium; assembly: GCA_964422885.1. Lineage (GTDB taxonomy): Bacteria > Cyanobacteriota > Sericytochromatia > UBA7694 > JACMQJ01 > CAYRDV01. The sequence continues at coordinate 12,603 of CAYRDV010000015.1, read as the reverse complement.
TGTAAAACCAGGGATATTTAAAGAAATTTCTGAGCTTTCCAATGTTGAATTACTTACCCCTCCTAATAAAATTAATTTTGATCCTGATAATGAAAAAATAAAATTTTTTAAAATAAGTCTGGGTACAACTTCAAAAGAAAGAGATGATCATACCTATAGTTATTGCCTTTCTAATAACTATATTGCTATGGATAAAATGGGCGGAATAGATTACTCAATTCTGGAAAACACTTTGGACTGGGAACAGGCAAAGGATGAAATCAGGGAAGTTTATTTTTACGATGAAGATGAGCAGAGTAAACGCCTGGGGATTCAGGCTGTTTATTATTTTAAAAATTATATGCGTTCAAATGATATCTTTTTTGTTTCAAATGATAATAATAATATTATTGCGATCGGCAGAGTAAATGGCTGGTATGAATTTAAAGATATTCCCGGAGTAAGATTTCATCATTTTAGAAAAGTCGAATGGCTGATTAAAGGTTGTAAAATACCCAGTGAAAAATTTTATCGGAAAAAGTTTTCAGAGCAGCCAATTTATGAATTAAACAGAAGATATCTGATGCTTGATAATATTTCAAATTTTATTAGTACAAAAAATAGTAGAAAAAGAAATCATGTACTGATAATTGATGAAATAAACAGAGGTAATATTAATAAAATTTTTGGCGAACTGTTAACCCTTATTGAGCCTCAAAAACGTCTCGGTGCACTAGAAGAGTTAAGGGTAAAATTACCTTATTCAAATGAAGAATTTGGTGTACCACAAAATTTATATATCATTGGCACAATGAATTCTTCTTCAAAAATCAGTTTGTTTGATTCAACTCTTCGCCGGAGGTTTGATTTTATTGAAATTGATGTTGATTATAAGCAACTGAATTTTAAAATTGATGGTATTGAAATTGATAAAATGCTGAGTATGATAAACCAAAGGTTAGTCTATCTTTTAGATAAAGAACAACAGATTGGTCATTCTTATTTTCTTGAATTAAAGGATAAACCATCATTCGAAATGGTTCGTCTTATCTTTAAAAATAAAATTATCCCACTTCTTCAAAATTACTTTTCAGATGATTTTGAAAAAATTAGTTTGGTTTTTGGCGACAACCAGAAAAAAGACAGGAACCTACAATTCATTCAGGTCAGGAATGTTAAGAGTTCTCAGATATTTGGTAAAAAATTACCGGATGTACCAAATAAAAAAGAATACTCAGTAAATTTACCGGATCAACCACTTGCTTATATTATGATTTATAAAAGCAATAAGTAATACTAAGGAAAAATAAAAAAATAACTTATAAAATTTAATTGTCGGGGCGACCCGGCGGGTCGCCCTAACAGATATTGTTTTGTGATAAGTTATTTTTTAGAAATTACTAAACTAATAAAAAGTATTCTCTTCCAGGCTCAAATGAAGTTGGCTTAATACCAAAAACTTTTTCAAGGTACCGATTTCATTCCATACTGGCTTATAAAAAGTAATAATCTCCTGCCCGTTCATCGAAACCGGAATACATGTTTCAAATGTTACCCCAGCAAAGTTAAATTCTTGTCTGTAGGTTGGTCTGTTCACAACCCAAAAAACATCCTCCGGTGAAATGCCAAAAAATCGTAAAAAGTTTTCATAAATTGACATACATATCAGATTTATTATTATGGTTACATCAACACCAGGATTATCTTCCAGGGCCGTAATTACTACTGAAGCTTTCTGATTTTTTACTTTGAATTCAACACCAAAGTGACCATTTAGGCTTCGATCATCGAAAAAGTTAATGGGAACAATAGCTTTATACGTATTTTCATCAAAATCAAAAAGCTTTGTTTTTGTATTAAACCAGGTATCTGTTAACATTATTATTATCCCCCAAACACCAAGTTAACAATTTTTAATAACTTATGTTAAAAATTATTAACTACTACGGGAAATTATAACAAATTCTGAGAGAAATTTTTTTGGAAGAGTAAAAACTCCTTATAAATTAATTGCATGAAAGAATCTCATCGTCCGTTCATCAACTTCTTCAGGTTTTACATGATCTTCATAAATTAATTCCTTTATCCGTTTATAAACAGGATTATTCTCATCCAACAAAATTTTGTAAATATTTCTGGCAGGATAATTATTATGTTTTTTCATAATTAATTCAAATTTTTCGATATAAAATCCATCCTCTTCGGAATATCTTAAACGGGTATGATCGAGGCTAAGTAACAAATGAATGATTTCTTTGGTAAATTCGTCTGATTCACATGGATACAAGTAAGGATTTAACTGCCAGTATTCTTTTTCTTTGTAAAAATTCAGGTATTGAGTATAGTCATCAGTACCTGGTATTGGCGTAAATAACATCATACATGGGTATAAGTTTAATCTCCAGCCAAATATTAATGTTTTTAAAACCTGATCCAGTGTTTGATATGGAAGACACATCATAATGAAAAAATTCATATGAGCATAATTTGCTTCCTGTAGTTTTTTTACAGCTGTAGTAACAAATCCCAGATGAGTTGAAGGTCTGTGAAATTTGTCTTTATAAATTTCATATTCTGATGATTCTAAGGGGACAAAAAGATTATTTTTTAACTTAAAACGACTCATTTTTTCAATAAATTCTTCATCAATTAAAGCAAATTCAAGACCATATGAAAAATCAAGGGTAATTGAGTCTGCATAACCATAATCAACTAAATAATCTAGTAAAATATATAGATTTTCCCTGCCAAACAAAAGATTACTGTCCCAGAATCTATAGTTTAAAAATCCCAAAGAATAAAATTCCTGGAAATGCCTGATAATATTTTCTTTTTGATAATGAGTGAGAATCCGGCCTTCAAGGTTAGGGACAACACAATATGAACAGGTTCTGGGGCAACCTTTTACCACTCTCATGACAGCATCTTCCGTCTCAGTTGTAAGTTCAATCAGAGGTCTGTATCCATCTGCCGTTTTATATGAGCCGATATGTGCCTCCACCCCTAATTTATTTATGGCATCGGAACACAAAGAAGGATATAAACCACCAAAGGTTATTTTAATATCGCCAAAAACCTCTCTAATATTATCTACAAGTATTTTCAACTGCTGATGCGGATATTGAAATGTGATAGTAGCGGTAATAAAGATCTCATCTATATCTTTAAGTTTTTTGATATAAGCGGTAAAATCACTCATTGGTTTTCCGTAAACATACATTTCCTCACTGATGCCTAAGTCTATTTTTTGTTTTGGATATTTATAACTATGAGGATCAAAATCATAAAAATTAATCTTATCGCCATTATCAATCAGATAATTGGCAATACGCAAAATGCCGGTTGGTGTCACCCTGGCTCCCTGGGCAAAAAACTTAGTATCTACCGTAGAAGGGTTAATCAAAAAATATCTTTTATGTTCTGGTTTTAATTTTTCATTAAAATAAAAACCTTCTTCATCTTTTTGTAATAAATTGAGCTTTGTTTCAGGAAACATATAAGGGTGAATATGCTTAAAATATTCATGCTTATCCCATTTTCTTTTGAAAATTGTAAAATTTAAGGGCAAACGGCTCTCAGTAATCTTTTCTAAATCATAATCATCATGATAGATTACAGTTTTATTACTAATTAAAACAGAGAAGCCTTTCCTTTGTACTCTAAAACAAAAATCAAAGTCGGAAAAATAAAGGGAATCACCATAAATAGTATCAAAACCGCCACATTTGGTTATGACTTCTTTTTTGATAACCATGCAGTAACCTAAGACAAAAGGTGCATGGGTAAATTCAGTTTTTTGAACTGATTCGAAAAAAATATTAATTCGTCTCAGTTGTGGCTCAATATCCTGCTCACGTTTGAAATCAACATTTATATGAGGAATAAATTTATTATTACATTTTGGAGCAATGATACCTGCATCAGGCTCAAATTCAAAACCTTTTACCAGTTTTTCCAGCCAATTTTTAGAAACAAGGCTATTATTACTTAAAATTGCAACCACGTCTGATGTTGAGATTTCCAGACCTTTGTTTACAGAAGCAGAAAAACCGGTGTTTTTGTCTTTGGAAACAAGGATTATATTATCATTGTTTTGTTTAAGTGTGGTAAGAAAGGTAGTTAATTCAGGGTCTTTTATTCCATTATCGATGATTATAAGCCTAAAAGGAACAAGAGTATTTTTTAAAACTGAATCAAGACATTTTTTTGAGGAAAGATAATTATCAGAGACTGGTAAAATTATATCTATAGGTATGTTTACTTGAATTTTATTCACAAATTAAACTACCTTTCAAAAAATTATTGAAATATATCTGATTATCATTTTACCTGCCGCTAATAAAAATATATCATAAATGTCTGTGTTAATTCCACTTTAGTTAATTGGTAGCTTTAATTTTCCAACCTGGATAAAAAAATTCCCTTTTTCTTCGGTAATATAATTGATTAAAAAGTTATAGCTTTTACGGGTAAATTTTACTTTTGTAAATTCATCAGGATAACAATACAACTCGTCATTACTGTTAATTAAAAATTTTATGGCTTCATCTGTTTTTATGATTTTTTCATCACTTAAATGCAGTAAAATTTGTGATTTTTCAGGAAAGATATCTAAATCTGTTACCCAAAGAATCACATCTTCAACTTCTATCGGGACTTCACTGTTTTGTATTTTAAGATGATAGTTATTTTCTGAAACTTGTATAATACTTTTATTAAAAAAGCGGCTCATACCTTCATGAACAAAAGGAACATTATCATGAGACCAAATTCCATTTTTATCAAGTTTTATTTTTCCAAAGGTGTGAATTAATAGCTTATTCATAATTTCATTACAAACAAATATCCTTTTATTATTATATATTTTTTAAACTCACAAAATTAATTTATATTTATTACTTTAGGAAAAATAAAAAAATAACTTATAAAATTTAATTGTCGGGGCGACCCGCCGGGTCGCCCTAACAGATATTGTTTTGTGATAAGCTATTTTTTAGAAATTACTTAATTTTATTAAGAAAAACTAAATATATTTAGATAACTAATTTAAATAAACTAAAATTCTATAATCAATGGAAAGTAGTAATGAGTAAAGAAAGTTGAATAACAAAAGTTTTAAAAACCTACCGGTAAGAAAACGTTTTGGTCAGAATTTTTTGGTTAATAATGATATTCTGAAGCAAATTGCAGATAAAGCAAATTTAGAGCCTGATGATTTTGTCCTGGAAATTGGTCCAGGGCATGGTGCTTTAACCGAAAAACTTATTGAAAAATCAAAACAGGTTGTAGCGGTGGAAATAGATCGGGATCTTGTAAATGCTTTAACTCAAAAGTTTAAAAATGAACCAAAATTAAATATTGTTTCTCAGGATATTCTGGAGCTTGATTTTAACCAGTTGCCTCTGGAAAAATATAATTTTGAAAACCGAAAAGCAATCGGTAATATTCCTTACTATATAACCACCCCGATTATTATGAAAATGATTGATGAAGAGAATCTAAAACAATATGGTATCAGTAAAACAACACAAATTTTTTCTGAGTTAATAATCATGTTACAAAAAGAAGTAGGTGAAAGATTACTGGCAAAGCCAGGAACAAAAGAATACGGAGCTTTAACCGTAATCAGCCAGTATGCCTGTAATATAACCCCTTTGTTAATTGTTGACCGAAAATCTTTTTTCCCCGCCCCAAAAGTTGATTCAATGGTTGTAAGCCTGAAAATGAAAACAGAAGACGAGTATAAAATTCATTCGCCGGAAATTTTCTGGAGGATTATACATGGTGTTTTTACCTCACGCCGGAAAACTTTAAGAAACTCATTAAAAATAGCCAAATTTACCCCTCAGCAAATAGATAAAATAGCTGGTACTTTTGACCTGGGAATCAGAGGAGAAACAATGGATATTTCTTCTTTTGCAGAACTAAGTAATACCATTGCTTTAACCGAATACAGCACCTGAATTAACAGGGCCTCTTTAGGTAAGTTATTATATCTTTACAATATAGTTTTCAACTGATATGATTTATAAAGTTTTATTAATAGGTTGGATATTATGATAGCATCAACATTTGTATTTATTGAATATGTTGAATTAAAAATTAAAAATATTCTCTTGAGTGTTTCAAGCCTAAGTCATAACCGTTTTTTTAATTGATAATTATTGGGGAATTATTAAATGTTAAATTCAAAAGAAGAATACATTGCTGAAGCTAAAAGGATAACAAAAGAAGAATTTTTACAATTACATAATCACCCTTTTTTGGTGCAGTATGCTACTGATTCTTCAAACTCAGCGGAGTCAAAAAAACTCATTTTTTCCACAATCACAGTCACCAGACTGGAAGATATTATGAAACTACAGGACAATAAGAGAGAAATTAAAAATATTTTTCCGGTGCTAAAAAGTAGCAGAAATCCTTTTGCCAGTAAAATAACTATCGGCAGAACATCAACCCAGGATATTGTTATTGAAGATACAGGTATCAGCAAATTTCATGCCTACTTTGAAATTAAAGAAGGTCAATATTCTATCTGCGACCGGGGTTCTACCAATGGCAGCTCATTGAACTGGACAGCAATGGAAGCTTCTGTTCCAATATTAATACGAGACAGAGATACTATAGCATTTGCCGGAATTTCATTTAACTATTATACTGCAAGAACAGCTTATGAAATTTTTAAAGAAAGCTAGAAATATGAATAAATATGTGCACTGCGTCAACGAGTGTTTTTACCAACATGTGTTATACTTTAAGTTAAAGCAAGATATGGTGTAACGATGAGGTTAAATTCTTGTCAAGCATAATAAGCTCAAAAATTCACTCACCCGATTTAAATCTTCTTGCACTGCTTAAGGGTGAGCAAAAGGTTATACCGCCTGTTCCAAGAGGCTCATCTCTTAACGCCAAGAATTGGGAACAGGAATCAGCACTAAGGATGTTTTTAAATCATGCTGAATTATCTGTCACAAACTTTTTTGGCAAACTCCCGGCATATGAATATGAAGATATGGTCGATTGGCTTTCTTTAAGAGAAAATTTATCCACTCTGTTAAACCTGGAAAATGACGAAACAATTCTGATTGAAAATGGGAAACCACCCATAATCCACAAATCAAATAAAGACGCCCCTAAATTGATTATCATAAATTCTGAAAAAGAAGAATTTGAAGATTTTAAAGAAGCTTCTTTCAGGGTTCATGATGAAATGCTTGAAAAAAGCTATAGCTCTATTGGTATACAGGATATACTGGATGACAATTACCAGATTGTAGCAGATATTGCCCGGAAAAATTTTAATGGTGATTTAGAAGGCAGAATGGCTGTCTCCGCCGGGCTGGGGCGTACAGGAGCCGCACTTGCCCTGGCAATAGCTATGAATAAGGGGGTCGCTGTCGTTGTTGAAATGAATCGTAAGCTGATTGAAAAAAGAATCGAAGATGGATTTTGCCATAAAATATATGAGGATATTAACTCTGCCTTTGATGTTGCAACTGATACCAAAAGAAACAGGCAGGCACGAATAATAGGTATAGTTGGTAATTCAGCAGAAGTAATGCCTGAACTTGTAAATGAAGGGATAATACCCAATATTATTACTGACCGTACAAGGGCAAATGACCCATTAACAGGTTATTTTCCTTCAGGTTACTCATTTATGGATGCTTTAAGGATCAGAAAAAATGATCCCCAGTATTATACCAATCTCACTAACCATTCGATGATGATACAGGTAAAATGTATGCTTCAACTTCAGCAAAGAGGTTCTCTGGTTTTTGAACTTGGCAACAATATCAGAGACAAAGCAGCCAACAGGGGTCTATATAACTCTTACGGCTTTCCAAGCTTTGTAACTGAATATGTTTATCCGGTCATCACCAATGATAAATTAAATTTTAAATGGATTGCCCTTTCTGGAGAATCAGAAGATATCTTTGTTATTGATGATCTAATAATTGAACAGTTTTCGGATAACCCTGATTTGTCAAGATTAATAGATATGATCAACAAAATTATTTTTCATGACCCGATTCCATCCAGAAAGTGCAGGCTGGGCCAGGAAGAAGGTCTGAAACTTTTTAAAAAGATCAATGAGCTTGTAAAAAATGAGGAGGTTTCAGCCCCTATACTAATGGGTATATCAACATTTAAAGGGTTTATTGGTGATAAAGAAGCAGAATCTGAAATGAACCAGCCAACCAATGATTTTTTAAACAAAGTAATAAAAAATCCAACAGGAGCTTCCTGGATTTCAATCAGCTATAGAGGAACAGCAGAAAATTATTATGTTTTATCAGAATCAATGCTCATTGCTGATGGTTCAATAGAAGCAGAACAACGCCTTGAACAGATTTTACTAAATAAATGAAATCAAGAATATTATTTTAGACCGTGAATCTACTATTGAAGAAATTGAATTTTTGCAAACACCAGGTTCTTCTTTTTAGTTATTAAAGAATTATAAGTTTTAGAAAATTTTTTATCCTAAAAAATCCTGATCCCCATTACATCATCTTTCTCAATGTTACCTTTTAAAACATGATGTTCATGGAAATATTTTTTATCTAAAGTAGAGCCCTTACTGGTAAAAACAAGCTCGGCATTTTCATAAAACTGGTAATCTGTTTCCAGACTAAATTCCTTTTCACTTCCACGGTTTACCAGGAATACAACCATTCCCTCTTTCATATTACGGGTAACAACTTCAACATTAGGAATTTGATTATGTAAAGGTCTTACTCCAGCTTCCTTAAGTATTAAGGATAAAAATTCAACAATTGAGTCTTTCTTTTTTGCATCTTTTGAATAAAACGCCGGAGTATCATAAAAAGCACCCAAAAGAGTACCCAAAAAAATACTTTTTCCATGACCATATCTGACCGAATATCCAACCGGGATATCATAATAACGTAAAACAGGAGAAATACCGCTACCTGCTTTCCACATCGAGACAAAACGGCTAATCCACAGCTTTTTACCTCTTTCAGTATCAATCCAGGCTCCCATTTTACCAATATATCTGATTGCTTCAGCAAATGGCTGCATCATATCAATAGTATGCAATGACTGTTTATGTTTTATCTGGTAACGGCTGACCTGATAACTGACCAAATCCTTACCTGCCTGAGAAAAAATATTTGTTGTACCAAAATCAGTAATATTTGAACTTGAATAAGGTTCTGCCGGGAAAAGGACATTTTTTTCAAACTTCTCCCCAACTTCATTTTCAGTAACCGGATAACCACAGGTAATCAGAACACCTCCTCCATAGACATATTTCAGGAGTTTTTCATATGTTTCATTATCAAGATGTCCTGTAGAAAATAAAAAGACAACTTTTAATTTTTTCATTTCTTCGTAAGACATAACCTCAAGATCCATTACCCTTGGGTTATAGCCACATTCAGTAAGAGCCCCGATAACTCCAGGTGGTCCGTTAAACCTAATCATCCCTTTATTCATATCTTCCATCACTGACCAGATATTTAGATTAGAACGAACCATATCTCTGACCTGTGGCATATAAATACCAATACCTATAGGACTATAAACTTCTTCTGACTGACAAAGGAGTGAGCTGTGATTTTCGACAAAAGCACCAACCTTTTTTAAAATTTCATACCGTGGGGTTGGTTTTCCTTCTACATCAAGTGGTGACTGGAAAAGCCACTGATAACCATCATGCTCCAGACAATCCTGTAATAAATAATAGGCCAGAATCTTTGTATCTCTGATCAGTGAAACCATTGAAAGCTGTAAAGTGGTATCAGGATTAACCGTAACTCTGGGGTCAAACCAACCACAGCCAACTTCTGCTCCTATAACCAGTCCATGTTGATTTATTGATTTAAAAAACTCCGGGGCATATGAGATTGAAAACGGTAAATCATGAGTAGCTAAATCCGTTGAGAATTTTGTATAGTTATCAAATCCAATGGGTGCTACTTTTGATTTTTTTGCGCTATGATGCGGCCAGTGTCCAAGATAAGGATCATTAAGATAAAAAAATGTTTTAATTCCCAGATTAATAATCATTTCTTTGAGTGCAGCCAGATAATCAACAATATAATCTTCGATAAACTCACCGAACAGCCTGAAATTATATTTATTTGCTTTACCCTTGCGTGGTGGTTCTAGCTCCTGAAAACTCTTATAATAGGTTTTCATAAATTTATTAAGCTCATCAATATTTTTATATTTTTTTTCAGCATAAACTTTGAATTTTTCGACAGTATCAGGGTTAAAATCACTCATAAAGGGAACATAACCAAACTGAGGAAGACCAGTTTCATTATCAATCTGACAGGCAAAAATCATATTATTGTTAAAATATGGCTTAAAAATCACAAAGACCGCTTCATACCATTTTTTTACATAATCAAGATAAGTTGGATGATTTAGTGAAACCTCGTGGCTTTTTTGCCCATCTTCATAGAGAATAAGAATTTCCGGATGTTTTTCACGAAGCCATTCTGGCACGCCAAAACCCTGATATTCAGCATAAATATAAGGGCCGGGACGGACCATTACATTAAAATCATACTGATAACAAAGCTTTAAAAAGTATGATAAATCTCTTTCCGGTAAAGTAATACCATTAAAATCAAACTGCCCTTCTTCAAACTCATGCCAGATCCAGGGTATATAAAAGCTGATAAAATTTATTCCGGCTTCTTTAAAATATTTTAAAGAGCTTTCCCATGTGGTTTTGGGAATCCTGAAGTACTGGAACTCACCACCAAACATCAGATGTTCTTTATCATCAATTAAGACTTTACCATCAATAATTTCAACTTTTTTCATTAAATATATTTCTAAATATGTAATATTATCGTTACAAAAAAGTATTTTACCATTTTAGAGAAACTTTGATTATGAAATTCTTTTTCTATTAGCTATAGTTGGTTGCATTTCGATTTCTGATTATTATTTTAGGTTAAAAATTTGACTATGATTCAAATGATTTAACTGATTAGTATGATTAATAGATTCGTGTAATTTTCAACCAGATGCTTTGGTTTAAGATAAAGAGATTATTTTCTTTCTGATTGACCACCGGAGAAAACCGTGACTAATTATCGGTTTTAATAAGCCGGGAATGTTAAAACTAATGATGATAATTTGTGCTAAATTAAATAAGTAATTGAACTCATTACCAATTGTTTTAGTATTCCCATCTTAGGTCAATCTCTTAAAAAAGTCCCCTCTCGATGCCCCACAGGGATTCCCAAAGGTCATCAGAGAGGGGATTTAGGGGAGAGTTAGAAAAATGCTAGATCAAAGATTCCTGAAAGGACTTAGGTTCAAAACTTTTATCATTTAAAGTTGCTTTGAGAGAAACTAACGCCACTTCAAGCTGAGAATCATCAGGTTCCCTGGTAGTAAGTTTCTGCATAATCATCCCTGGAGTGCTAAGAAAATAAGCAATACGAACAAACAAATTATTTGGTTTTGTTTTTATCTGCCCTGCTATCCTGATCAGCTCGTAAGAAATACCAGCAACAAAAGGAAGCAGAGATAATTTTGAAACGACTCTGATCGCAATACTATCTGTTTTACCCAAAAGAGAAAAAAGAACAATACTGGTAATCGCAGTCAGAAAGAGAAAATTTGTCCCGCATCTGGGATGAATAGGACTATGTTTCCTGGCATTTTCTACCGTTAAATCTTCTTTTGCTTCATAAGAATGAATAGTCTTATGTTCAGCACCATGATACTGAAATAGCCGTTTTACATCCTTAAACATTGATATTGCCACTATATACAGGACAAAAATGGTTAATCTGACACTTCCTTCGATCAGATTTAAAACAACTACATTATCTATTTTATCTTTTAAATAATTAAAAAGACTTGCTGGTAAAACCATAAAAAGGCCAACAGTTAAAACAACAGAAATTAAAATGGAAGTCATACCGGATAATGAATCAAAAAATCCACTTTCTTTTTCTTCTGTTTTTTCTTCTTTTACATATTTTGAAACTTTGCTATCACCTTTTAAAGGTTTATTACTATTTTCAGCTTCAATATTTTCAATATTTTTCCCGGCTTTTTCTGCTTCATCAATGTCTTTCATAACAATATCAGCAGAAAGGTTTAAAGCCCAGAATCCGATCTGCATGGACTGAACAAGGGCCATTACTCCTCTAAAAAAAGGAATTTTACCTAAGGAGGAAAAACTATTTTTTTTGACTGGAATTGTTTCTAAAATTATTTCCTGATTGCTTGGTTTACGTACAGCCACAGCCAATGTATCAGGGCTTCTCATCAAAACCCCTTCAACTACTGCCTGCCCACCCAGTGGGGCATATTTATCTTCCATCGGATTACCTCATTAATTAAGATCGGTTAGTAATATTGTAACAAAAAAGTAAGTAAGCAGTAAAAGTTAAGATCTCTGAATCAGAATTTTCAGAATCCGGCTTGACATGTATATCCATTATATCTGAGAATTAAAAGTCCATCTTTGAAAACAAAACGAGGCAAAATACAAATGAAAATTCATAAAAAAATATCGATACCTGTATTAACAACCTGCGCTTTAATTACCAGCCTGTTATCTACCTTTGCCAATGCCAAACCTTATGGTCAGGTAGATTATGTCAGAATGCAGAAAGCTGA
>CAYRDV010000014.1:0-33272 GCA_964422885.1 uncultured Candidatus Sericytochromatia bacterium | reverse complement strand
TTGGCATTTTATCAATATTTTTTAAGTCCTCTGCTGAAGAAATTACTCTATACCTTACCTTATCTTTTTCAGGTATTCCTTCCGGCACATAAGATATCCGTTTATCCTCATTATTCTGATCTTTTCTGATCGTCATAAAAGTACCATTTGGGGTGATATATTCTTTTGATTCATCTCCATAAGCAAATTGGTACCCCGGAACCTGGTGATGCTTGTAATAAGGGATTGGTAAATAAGAGCGTAAACCAATTTCCCACCCTGACTCACCAGGCAGGTTATTTGAATCCTTTCCAAATGAAACACCGCCAAGACCTACTTCAAACTCATATTTATCTTTAAAGCCAATACCTGCATAAATCAGTTTATTTGTCCCGATTCCACCAGTCATATAAAGATCTTTATTCTTCATTAATTTGAATTCAGCTTCAAGTTCTAAATCCTGATTAAGGAGGGAAAGATCTGCTGAAGCTTCAAGATCTACTTTGGAGCCTAATGACTTATTAACATCAACAAATGCTCCTATATTGTTATAAGTACCAAGGTTGGCAAAGGCTCCACCAACAACCGAAAGCTCTCCTTTCTGCCCGTGATATGAGTTTAGATACCAACTGTTTCTGACATTTACGCCAACCATTAAAGGTGTATGAGCACCTATTCCAGCCCCTATTCCTGCATAAGCTCCATCCAGAAGTTTATTTTTTGAATGAAATATATGCCCAAAACCAAGTCCTGGGATTATATCGCTTCTTCCGCTACCATTTTTGGGATCAACAGCACTTGCAATATTGATACTGGCAAAGGTTGAACGGTCAGAATCAAAATAATGGGTTAAATTTACTCCGGCTCCAGGTAAACCACCTTGAAAAGTACTACTGATATACCCAGAAAAAGTATTACGGTTATCCTGTATTTCATCTCGGTTTTTTTGCATTAAAATTTTGATTCGTTCAATACGGGCGATTAATCCTAAGTTATTTCCTCCCTTAGATTCATCCTTTAACATTTTTATCTGCTCTTCAATCTGCTTTACTGAGGATTCAATTTTTTCAAGCTGGCCAATAGATGCTTGTCTCTGGGGCTTTACACTTAAATGCTCAAACTGTTTTTTAGCATTTGGTAAGATTTCCTTTTTTAGCAAATCAACTCTTTTTTGAACATCATCAAGTTTTGAATTTAGATCTGTACCTTTAGAATTAATCAGAGCCTGTTGAAGGTTATTTAGATCCTGATAGGTGTTCGCAAATTCACTCTGAATATTTTTAAATGTTTCGCTTTTATTTTTTGTTTCAGCTTCGGTTAACTTAGGGCCAATGGCATTTTCTAATTTTTTCAGACTTTTATCAACCAGTCCCTCGCCCCAGTCATCAAGAAAATCATCTCCAAGGGTAAGTACCTGTTGTTTATTTTTTTTGTCATAATTCAGTTCAGCTTTAACACCGCCAAAATTATCCCATTCATCATCAATTTGTACTTTATTAATGCCACGTTCTTTTAAAGTGTCAGAGTTTTGATTTAGATAGGCCAGAAAGTTTTTGAAGCCATTTATTTTATCTTTATTTTCAAAGACATCATCATCCATCTCTATATCGATATCAATACCTTTTTCCAAAATAGCATTGAAATCTTTTTTCAATTCGTTTAAAGTTGCTTCTTTATTTGGGCCAAGTACCTTAGTAAGCATTTTGTCATATTTTTGGGTATAAGTATCCAGAGCGGTCTTTTTAAGTACTGGTATTGCATTTGATGGCTGAGGCTTACCCAGAGCATTTTCCCTACCTGTCTGAGGATCGGTTGCTACAAAAGAAATTACAAGTGGATCTGTTTCTAATCGGCTATTTTTGTTTGGTGACAACTGAGGATGAATTTCATCAACCCCAAAAACCCGGAATTGGTCTCCATCTTTTATTATTACACAATCTTCATTTGGTGAATCGGCAAATTTGGCAGCAGCTTTTTCGGCCTCTTCCAAAAATTGAAAAGAACCATGATCTGCTTTTGTAACCACTTCTTTGGAAAAAGAATCTGCAGTTATTCTTGCTACTTTTAAAGGACCCGTTTCCATAACCAGATTATAATATAATCATTCCAAAATAATTAGTCTTTTTTTCTTATCGGTAAAAAATATAAAATATTGTTTTTTTCTTTAAAATATTGATTAAGTTTAAACTCAAAAAAAAATTATACTTGTATCTAATTTTTTACTTGCAATTAAACTAAACTTAACTTATAATAAAAATATAATAAACCTAGATTTAAGAAAATAAATATATTTGGAGGAACTAATGAATAAATTATTCACAAGAACATTGATGTTATCAGCATTTGCTTTTTTAGCAGTAAGCATGAACTCATATGCTGGTGCAACAGACAGACATCCATGTCCTGAAAAACATCCTTGTCCAAGTGCTACTCCAACTCCCAAACCAGCAAAAGAAGTTGCAGCAACTCCTACTGATACAGTAAAACATCCATGTCCTGAATCAGATGGAAGACATCCTTGTCCAAGTCCTACCCCTAAAGCAACAAATAACTAAATATTTGATATTTTACTAACCGTCTGTAAAGGTTTCCTCCAGGATTGCTTTACGGACATTTTTTAATATTTATGATAGAAATTGTAAACCTAGTCAAAAAATACAACGAACAAATTGCTGTAGATAACCTAAATCTAAAGATAAAAGAAGGTGAAATATTTTGTTTATTGGGTGCAAATGGAGCAGGAAAAAGCACAACTATAAATATCCTGTTAAACTTCATTAATCCGACCTCTGGTACTGTTAAAATAAATAATATCGATGTTACTATCCATGGCCTTGAATCAAAAAAATTTATCGCTTATATACCTGAACAGGTAAATCTGTATAATAATTTTTCTGGTATCGAAAATCTAAAATATTTTAGTGAGCTTTCTGGTAAAAAATATTCAAATAAAGAATTACAGGAACTACTTTTACGGGTAGGACTTGATAGTTTACATTTTGATAAAAAAGTAGGCGCTTATTCTAAAGGAATGAGACAAAAAATTGGGATTGCCATGGCTATAGCCAAAGAAGCAAAAGTATTGTTACTGGATGAACCAACATCTGGACTTGATCCTAAGTCTTCTTTAGAATTTTCATTATTACTAAAAGAACTAAGTGATAAAGGAACTTCTGTTTTAATGGCAACTCACGATTTATTCAGAACAAAGGAAATGAATTCAAGTGTTGGAATAATGAAACAAGGAAAATTATTAACCAGTTTTAAATCCGAAGAGTTTAATCATTCTGATATAGAAAAAATCTATATGGAGTATATAGGTTAATAGATGATAACCAAGATCGCTAAGCAGGAAATAAAAAACCTAATAAGAGATAAAAGAATATTTTTACTTTCAATCTTAGTTTTTATTTCTTTAACTGTTTCAACTGTTATAGGCTGGAAGTATTCTTCAGATAAAGATCTTGAACAAAGAGAGGCTCAGTCTAATCAATATTCTTTGTGGCTTAATAAAGGAGAAATGAATCCTCATTCTGCCGCCCATCATGGATTATATGTTTATAAGCCTTATAGCATTTTATCGATGATTGATATTGGAGTTGAAAAATTCACAGGTACTTCAATCTTTTTAGAAGCTCACAAGAGAAACCAGTTTGGATATAACAGTTCCAATGATTCAAATAATCTGCAAAGATTTGGCGAATTAACTCCTTCGACTGTCTTACAGATACTTTTTCCCCTATTAATAATCCTGATTGGTTTTAATTCTATAAACTCTGAAAAAGAAAGTGGCACTCTTAAACAGGTTTTAAGTTTAGGTGTAGATAAGAAAAAAATTATTTTTGGGAAATTTCTAGGTATAAAGTTAGTAATATTAGGACTAATAAGCCCATTTATTTTATTAGGATTAACTTTAATTTTTTTTAGTAGTCATAATAATTCAGATACTATTATCAGATTTATTTTTATGACTCTGGGTTATTTAATATATTTAATAATTTTCTCTACTTTAAGTTTTATTGTTTCTTTAAACAGTAACAGTAAGAAATCATTAATAATTCTGGTTTGTTTTTGGTTTATCAGTTGTTTTGTAATGCCAAAATTAATTATGAATACAATCTCATATAAACATAAAACCCAAACTTCTTACGAATTTTCTAATAACATAGAGCAAAAAAAATCTAAAATAATGGATTGGTATACAAGAGAAGCTTTCATAAAAAATGATCTGAAAAAAACTTACAATTTAAAAAGTGACAAAGATATACCATATAACATAGAAGGCCTTGTTTTAATTTCTGAAGAAAAAGATGAAACAAAGATATATAATGATAGCTTTAACTTTTTATTTGATACATATAAGCAGCAAAACTCTCTATATAACAAGTTATCCGTATTATCTCCCACCATTGCCATGCAAAATATTTCCATGAGTTTATCAAAAACTGATTTTGAAAGTTTCAGAGATTTTAATAACTCTGTAGAAAAATACAGGGAAGAAATGGTTAATAATATGAATTCTGCAATAAAAAACTATAAAAAAGGGGATACATTTGATTATGTTGAAGGTAAAAATTTATGGGAAAAAGTACCTCCCTTTAAATATCAATCACCTGATTATTTGTTTTCAGTTAAACATATTGTTAACTCCATCACTGTATTAATAATCTGGTTATTTTTATTATCTTTTATGTTAATTATTAGTATAAATAGATTCAGAATAGTATAAAATGATTTCACAAATAATTAATTATGAATTTAAACTTCTAAAAATTGAACTTAGAATAATAGTAATTATATTTTCCTTAGCCCTTTTATTTTCTTTTGCTAATTCTTCCTATAAGTTGAATCAGTATAAATCTGTATTTGAAAATATATCATCAACCGAACAAAAAAGATTTTCTGATTTAAAAAATGATGCTCATAATACTGAACAGGAAATGATAAAAAATAAAGAAGATTTGACTACAAACAGGACAGGCCCAAGAAGTCCGAGTAATGTTGGAAATAAGGGGCTAAATATTATGTTTACGCCTCAGGATTTACTAATCTTATCCATTGGTCAGTATGATTTATATACAATAAATTATACAATCCGAAATTCAGGAAGAGATGAATCAATCCAAAATACAGAAAACCCGTTAAATCTGCTTATTGGTAATTTTGATCCGTCTTTTGTAATCCTGTATCTGTATCCGATATTTATTATTATTTTAACTTTTGATTTTCTCTCATCAGAAAGAGAAAGAGGGATTTTAAAGCTTTTATTAACTCAAAATATCAGCTTAAAAACATTAATTACCGCAAAAATAATCTCCAGAGCTCTTATTATCTTTTCAACAGTAATTCTGACCTCTCTTGGCGGACTACTTATCTTTGGAAATAATATATTTTATGGCACAAATCTGCTTAAAACATTATTCTTTTTTGCTACTATCTTGGTTTATGGTTCTTTCTGGTTTTTTATGTGTATTGTGATAAATCTGAGCAAAAATAAATCTCAAACTAATGCAACTATCTTATCTGGTTTCTGGTTACTTTTTCTGGTGATTATTCCAAGTGTAATAAATTTATCTGCCAGTCTTATATATCCTATTCCCTCAAGAATAGATTATCTTGAATCAATTAATGAAGCTGCAGAAGAAGAAAGGCTAAAAGGAAGCAAAGTTTTGGGGAAATTTATGGAAGATCATCCTGAGTTAGTGAATAAAAAAATAGATACATCAAAAGCACCTATACTTAAAGCGATAAGAGATGATCAGGTAAATAAAAAAATATTTCCGATTAAAGAAAAATATAATATTCAAATCGATAAACAACAGGATTTTATAAATAATTTCAAGTATTTTTCGCCAGCAATTTTGGTACAGGATATATTATTTAATCTGGCAGAATCAGGTTTTAAATCATTTAGAGATTTTTCAGAGCAAAGTGATAAATATCAAAAAGAATGGCGGAGGTTTTTTGTAACTAAAATTCTTGATACAAAACCTGTATATTCTAAAGACTATGACTTAATTCCTAAGTTTATTCATAAATCTGACTTAAATCAAATTATTACTAGTATTATAAAGTCTTTATTTTATATCTTTTCATTAATAGCTGTAATTTACTTATTAATAATAAAAAGCTATAAAAAGTATCAATTTCATGATTGATTATTTATTACTTTTTCTCACGTGCCTTAATCTGATTAACAACTCTCATTGCAGAGTATACAGCCCCATCGGAATGTGAACTTTCGGTAAAGTCTCCGGCAAAATAAATTCGTCCCTGAGGTTTTCTCATTTCTTCGGATAATTTATCAAATCTGGAACGTCCAACAGGCCATGAAGCTATTGCTCTTGGATGATATCTGTAAAAATCATATTTTTGAATATATTTACTGGAGCCAGGCCAAAACTTTTCAAATGCTTCATTTAATTCTTTTCTAACCTGTTCAAATAATATTGCTCTGAAATTAAAACGCTCAGCATTCGGTCCTGTGATTAGCAGATTAACAATAACTGGTCCTTCTTTTTTGGCAGATGTAGCTGAATATATTACACCCAATGTACTGTCTGAAAGTATTGGTAAAAGATGAGCTCCGCTTTTATTGGTCCAGTATTTGCTGGCAGCAGGATCAAAAAATACATGAGCCGTAAAATATGACCCCCATAACTGGGTATTTATCGCTTCCTGTCTTTCTTTGGAAAGAGGTGGATCAAACTGCAGTTCTGCCAGACGAAATAATGGCATTGTACTAACTGCATATTTTGATTTATAAATATAATGCTTAAATGTAGCAGTATCCATAGCTTCAACTTCTACACCATCACTAAGGTTTTTAAAACGGATGACCTGCATTCCTAACCCGATATTTTCTCTTCCTACATGATCTGCCATCGCTTCTATCAGGGTTTCATTGCCATTTTCCAGTTCATATGGAGCATCTCCCTTTCCGGCAAAGATATGCCATTCGGCAATACCATCAAGAGCACTTATTGCATCCCAGGTAGTGCCTATTTCTACTTCAAGGGTAACCCTTACCCATTCCTGAGCTTTTTGGGAAAGCCCGCTATTTTTTTTGATCCAGTCTGCTAAGGAGATATTTTGTAATGACCAGAGATATTTATCAATTTTTTTGTCTTTAATCTGGTGAAAATATTTCATCATTTGAGCACTCCATTTATCAAGTGCGGCTTTTTCTTTGGGATTAAAAAGAAATTTTAAAAATTCCTGATTGGTTTCCTGGGTAAATGGATAAAGCTTACCATTTAGAACTGTGCTAGAAAATGTTAATGACGAATGATAAGGTAGCTTTAATTCCTTGATTATTTCTACTGCCGGATTACTTTCCCAAAATTCGGCCAGTCCGGCTTCAACTTTTATTCCATCCTGATACTTTGCTGTTCTGGCACGCCCACCAACACGGGGAGTAAGTTCTAAAATTTTAAAGCTGATTCCTGCTTTTTTTAACTTATAGGCGGTGGTTAATCCAGATAAACCTGCGCCAACAATGATAACATCAGTCTTAGTTTCTGTACTTAAAGGTTCGGCATCTGCACTATATAAAAAGATTGAAAGATGCATGAAAATAATAACAAATGAAATGATAAAAGGAGTTGTTTTTTTCTTAAAAAGGCTCTTTGTTGACTGCATATTTTCCTCCATTGGATAAACATAGTCTATTTTATTAACTTAGAGGATTTTTGGCAATCGGAAAATAAAAAAAGGTGGAAAATATCTTAATTAAAGAATAATTTTTTATTCTGTGTTCATCCTTTCATCTGTGTAATCTGCGATTCTGACAATGTTTAATCCGATTCATAAACCACAAAATTATCTGAGTTTATTGTTAAAACATGTATAATAAAGGTTACAAACAAAAATAATTATCTTTGAAAATTGATTATAGGTACAAAACAAATGCTTAAATTTTCGATATTAGTTATTCTTTCTCTTATTTTTACTTTAAACCCTTCTTTTGCAGAAGATACAGATATTTTGAATAATTTAAAAAAACAAACCGCAGAATTTTATACCAAAAAGGATTATGGAAAAGCTATACCATATATGGAAAAGATTCTGGAATATGAACCTGATAACGAGAAACTTCGTACTGCTTATGCCTATTCTTTATACATAAATCTTCAATATTACAAGTCTTATGAGCAATTTCAGGTTTTGCTGAAAAGTAAAGACGCTAGTATTGCTGATTATGCAAAAAAAACATTAGTTGAAATTGAAAAAAAAATCAGTTATATAATAAATGGCAAAAAGTTCTTTTATACTCATGATGAACTTAGAAATACAATACAAAGTAATCCAATCACAATTAATGCTATTAATTTGCCAATTAAAAATTTAGCTGAGGAAATTAAAAAAAAATCCGGACAGGAAGTTAAATGGGATAAATTTAATGATTCAGGAAAAGAAATAACTCTAGTTGCTAAAAATGCCCCATTTTGGCATGTGTTAGCAGAAATATGTCAAAGGGAAAATTGGGGCTTTACTATCTACTCTCAGCCCGGACATCCTATTGAGATAGAAGGTGGTTGGTCTAATGTTCAGTCAATTAAGAGCTATCAAACAAAAGGCCCTTTACTTTTGGCCTGGTATGGTCTTACAAAAGATACCTCATTTGATTTCTCTGTTACCCCAGCTAAACCAAAAGATGTCATCGGCTATACTTTCCACTTGATTATAGATCAGCAGAGCCATCTTGATCTTGATTTTGATTCTTCAAATAAAGCTCCGGTTACATTTATTTATCCTGATAAAAAGAAAATTTCTATTGTTCCTGAATATATCGCTCAGGATGGTATGGGAGGAAGGTTTTTTAGAATCACTCCAAAGCCTGAATATAAAGGCAAAAATATTATTATGGAATTACCAATTACAGTTTGGGTTCCAATGAAAGCTGAAAGAAATATACCTTTAAAATGGGAAAATAATACTATTAAAAAAAATAAAGATTTGAATATAAAACTGGAATCTATTAGCACAAAGGATAAAAAATATAGTGCTAAACTCAAGCTTTTTTATAACAAAGAAGTTTTAGAGGCAGATATGAAAGAAGTTGAAAAACTTAGTCAAAAAATAAATCAGGAAAACAGGCCACCTACAGATAAAGAAAATGAGATTTTTCAAGGTTTTTATGGAGGAAATCGTTCTATTTACCTTGTTGATAAAGTATATATGGTTGGTAAAGATGGCACAAAAATAGAAGGACGGTTTGGCTCAGGAGGTGGTTCTCCTCAATATGGTGGTTATGAATACGAAATTAATTTTGAGCAAAAAGAAGGATTTAAACCGGATATTTTTATATTTAGTTATGTTGGTCAAAATAAACAACTAAAATTAAATTTCAAATTAAATAATATTTCACTTTAGATAAAAACATGCTCCTTTTCCTTATAAGATTGTTTTCGTAATCATAAAGTCATTTTTTTTGATATTAACTTTAATATATATCACAATATTTTTACTCCAAGTTTGATTATAATTAGATTAATAATTAGTTTTTAATAGCTTTGGTATGACTCAGGAAAATAGTTTAGTTATAAAATCAAATATAATGGATCTTGATTATGGTCAGGTTACCTATAAGGATTTTCAGTCAAAAACTATTTCTGAGGTGATAGAGGAATTTTTAAGGCTAAAACATTCTGACCAGACAAAAAGAGCTTATAGAAAAGATATTGAGGCCTTTTTTAAAAAGCATAAAATTGTTTATTTACAGGATTTAACCTTTTTACCTTTTCACGAATTAGCCAGATTTACCCTAAACCATATAAACTCTTTCCGAAAAGCAGAAAAATATCAGCCAGATAAAGTTTTGAATGCCAAAACAGTTAATAGGAAAGCATATTCCTTATCATCATTTTTTAAGTTTCTGATTAATGTTTATAATTATCCCAAAAATCCTGTTGCCAGCTTTCACCCACTTAAAACCCATAAGCGGAGTACTACTATTAGTCTGACCCGTGGTGAAATTTTTGAAATCCTGGAATTTACAAAAAAAGAAAGTAGTAAAAGTGAAATTCATTTTAGAAATTACCTGATATTTTTAAGTTTATTTTTACTGGCTTTAAGAAGAAATGAAATTGCTAATCTTAAATGGCGGGATATTGATCTTGATAAGCAATCCATAATGGTTTTTCAAAAAGGGGGAACTTATAAGGAGCTGCCAATACCTGATAATCTTTTAAAGCTATTACTGGAATTTAAAAGTGTTTATGGAAAACCCAGTCCATATATCTTTCACCCATTTGTAAATAACCGGACAAAAGATTTAAATAAACCAATTTCGCCCGACCTTATTTTTAAGATTGTTAAAGATGTCGTTTCTCATGTAACACCTGGTAAAAAAATAACCCCTCATTCTTTTAGAAAAACATTCATAGAAATTGCTTTAAATAATAACCAGGATTTTATTTCAATAATAAATGCTACAGGTCATTCAACTATCGAAATGGTCAAATATTATGATACTAGAGATACATTGAAAAATAATGCTATCAATAATCTTGGAAAAATTTTTTAAATAATGAGATTATGGTCATTGCACCCTTCATACCTTGATATACAGGAATTGTTTTCTACCTGGAAGGAAGGATTGTTGGCCTTTTCAGTTATTAATAATCCTGAAACACAATTGCATAATCATCCTCAGTTAATCAGATTTAAAATTTCTGGTGATCCAATAGGAACATTAGGATTTTATTTAAATGAAATCTTTTTGGAAGCCAAAAATCGTGGTTTTAATTTTGAAGGAAGCAAAATAGAATCAATAAATACAAGCATTTCAATTTCCGTTACTTTGGGGCAGCTAGACTATGAAGCAATGAATCTTTTAAATACATTACAAGAAAGAGATAAAACTAAATTTAGCGATTTAAATAGTATTTTTAAACAAAAAGACGTAAAAACCCATCCCTTATTTTATATTATTTCTGGTCCTGTTGAAAAATGGGAAAAAATTTAAAATATTTTCTAGCTATTTTTCTATATCATTTAAAAAGAAGCAATAAATAAATGCTTTTTGAACCTATCTTCCTTAACAAAATATTGATATATTTAAAATATTAAAAGAATAGGTTACCAGTATTTTGTTAAAGTCAAAATTAGAAACTCTTCAGGTCATTCTGAGCATAAGTGAAGAATCTCTGGTTTTACTTTAGGTGGGTATTGGTAAAAGCAATAACACATTAAAATGAAAAGATTAAGTATTGAGGACATTGATAATATACTAAATTTATTAGATGATCCCGATGAAAAAGTATTTGAGTTATTAAGCTCCCAGATTATTTCTAAGGGAGAGCAATTTTTTCCATATCTTAAAGAAAAATCCTTTTCTACTGAAAATGAGCTTTTAAAAAAGAGGTTGAAAACACTTCTGAATATTATTTACCTTAATAATATTGATCAAAACTTCAGACATATTTCTCTGACTGAAAATGGAGACCTTGATCTTGAAGAAGGTACTTTGTTATTAGCAACATTTGGTTACCCTGATTTGGATATTCAGGATTATAAAGAACAATTGGATTCATTGACTAAGAATCTTGATGAAAAAATTAAAAATATTGCTGATCCTCTGGCTTTAATCGAAACAATGAATAATTTCCTTTTTATCGAAGAAGGTTTTCAGGGTAACCAGATTGATTATATGGATCCTAACAATACCTATATTAACATGGTTATAGACAGAAGAACCGGGATTCCGATTACACTTTCGGTTATTTACCTGTTTCTGGCAAAAAGATTATCTCTTCCTTTTTATGGCATTGGAATGCCCGGGCATTTTATTCTTCAATATAAAAAAGATAATTTTGAAGTATTTATTGATCCTTTTAATTCAGGACAAATACTTTCAAAACAGGATTGTATGAATTTATTACTTTTTTCCGGTTACGGTTTTCTTGAAAGATACCTGGATATCTCTTCAAATAAAGAAATACTGAAAAGAATGATCAGAAACCTTCTGTTGATTTATAAAGAAGAAAATAATGATGAAAAATATGATAAACTAAGGGATCTATTAAATATAATAGATGTTAATTATTAACTTTATCTTTCCATTACCCACATTTTTGAATTTCTTATCTTCAAACCAACTATTATTACTACTGGTAAAAAAAACTTGGACAAAAATTAAAAATAGTGTATAATTAAATTAAGAAACGGTTAAGGTTAAGTAAAATTAAATTAGGTAGGTAAATATATGTTCGTAAATAATGTTAGAAATAATGGAATATCTTCTGTTGGTGAAGTTTTCTCAAGACCAGATATAAAAGCAGCAAACAATAATTCAGGTACTGTTAGTACTCTTAGTTATAGTGATCGGGCTGTTAAATCTGATGTTTCAGATGATATAAAAAAGACTATGAAATTATTTTTGGCAGAAAATAAAAGTACACCACCTGAAATTCTTGCAAAATTAGCACTTAGTCCTGATGATTTTGTCAGACAATATGTAGCAGCTAATACATCAACACCACAGGAAACTCTGACCTGGCTTGGACGTGATAAAAATGCTTATGTTCTTGCCGCCGTAGCTGAGAATACATCTTCTCCAGCTTATGTTTTAAGAGAGTTGGCAAATTCTGGAAGAAAAGATATTAAACAGGCTGTTGCCAGAAATAACTCAGCTCCGGTTGATGTTTTGGCCTCACTGGCTCAATCAGATGATCAATATATCAGAGGAGCCGTTGCAGCAAATGAGGCCATAACTGATGATGTCCGTGGTTTACTTTCTTTTGACTCGGTTTCTTTTGTTAGACAGATGGTCGCTATAAATGAAAAAACACCTTTAAATATTTTAGAAAGGTTAGCTACTGATAAGGATTCTAATGTGAGACATTCAGTTGCAATGAGCAAAGCAACTCCATCCTCTCTTTTAGAGAAGCTTGCCGGTGATCCTGACAAATCCGTAAGAATTACTGTTGCGATGAATGTAAATACTCCTTCCTCAACCCTGGACAATCTTGCAAATGATAAAGAGGAATATGTTAAGGTTGGCGTAGCTGCTAATCCATCTACATCAACAAGTACTTTATCAGCTATTTCAAAAATAGTTGGTTTTGAATTAAAATACAGCCTGGCAAAAAATACCTCAACTCCTGCAAACGTATTAGACGAATTAACAGTATTTCCTCATGCCCAAATCAGAAAATTAGTCGCTGAAAACACAGGCTCACCTGCTTCAGTTCTCAAAAAGCTTGCTGGTGATGAACTGGAAATGGTAAGACAAGGTGTGGCAAATAACCCTTTAACCCCTGCTGAACTTCTTGCTCAACTCTCAGATGATAAGGATACATTAACAAGACAATATGTTGCCAGAAATTCTTCGACTCCTTTGATTATTTTAAAAAAGCTTGCCAATGATAAAAATGATTATGTAAAACTTGGTTTAGCTGAAAATAAAACAATTTCACCAGCAATGGCATATCAACTCTTTGATTATGTTAGCAAGTAATAATTAACTAGCAATATAAACCAAGAATTTTCTTTGCTTCTTTTACAGGTTCATATTTTCCCATATGCCGTAATGATTCATATAAAAGAAGTAATATTTCATCTCTGGTTTTCTGCTCTGAGATTTCAATAATTTCTTTTTCATAAAGATAAAAGTATCCTTGCCGATACATTGGTTTAAAGTTTTTGAAAACTGATTCAGGTAATTTATTGCAAATTTTCTGAAAGGCCTCTCTGTATTCCTGCTGGATTTCCAGTTCATCTTTAATTAACTGGCCATGTGTTCTCAGTTTTTCTCTTGTCCGGTTTGACATTTTAAATTCAAACAGGAAATCATTAAAATCTTTTTCAAACTTTGCCCAATTCTCTATTTGTAATTGCTCAGATTTGATATTTTCCTTTGGCTTTTCTTCAGAAATTTTAATTTCGGATTTTTCCGCTGGAGAATCATCTATTTTTACCGGAACACCAAAAACCATTTTTATTCTAGGTCTAACTTCTGGTTCTAAGGCATGATTTTTGTTCCAGAAATCCACCAATGCCAAAAGTTTTTTTGCATGACTTAGATGTTCCAGATTTGGAATATTTATAAAAGATTCTTTTTCTTGATCAGATAATCCGGTAATAAGTAATTGCTGCTTATTTTCAAGGTATTTTTTTACCCTGGCTTTTACTTTTTCCGGATCTTCTTTTTTCTTTGGCATTTTCTTAAACCTCGTTAATATTAACGATATCATAATAAATAAATTTTTGCCAGAACTATTTTTTATACCAGTTCAAAGCTTCTTTTTCAGTTCTTTTAATAAATTCGTTTTTAGCATCATTATATTCAAACATATCCTTAAATTCTTTTTTTGAAAGATCAAGTTTAAGTTGGTGATACTGTTTTTTTATTTCTGGAAAAGCTATTAAATAATCTCTGAAAGCAATATGTCTGAGCCACTCATCAGAATTTTTAACAATTGTATGAATATTTGTAAGAGATATCAGACCCATGTCTTTAGGAAATGGATCATGCTCATCGATAATAACTGGAATGGGGGAATTATTTGAGTAGCCGGAAGGTGGATTGTTATCACGCATATACCGGCAATAAAACCTTCTTGTTGGCCACAAAGGATTATATTTTTTTATAAAAGTGTATTCTGTTGCCATAGTTTCAATTGTCTGGTCAAGCTGCTCATAATTATCCAGACCGATAAGGATATCAATAGTCGTTTTAGCTCCCAATCCGGGTACAGAAGTACTACCAATATGTTCAATTATGGGTACCGGTATAAGAAATGAAAGCAAATCGGAAATAATGTTCTTTTCTTTAAGAAATTTTTGTTTCCATTCTTCTTTATAATCTACTATTATTACTCTCAATAAATTTAATCCTATGAGCTTTTATAGTTGTTATTATAATTCAAAATTTGAAAATTTGTAGATTAGAAGGTGAAAATGTAATAATAAATAGACAGAATATTATTTTGATAATTTTTATGGAAAAAAACTTTAGTGAGCATGAATCTTATTTATCCGAAAGTTTTGGAAAAAATCGCTGCTTTATTAAAAAAGCAAAATTTTGTTATTTTTTTGACCCCGGGAAAAGAAGCTAAAAGTGGTTCAATAGTACAGTTTTCAACAACAAATTTAACAAAAAAAGGTAAATTTGCAAAAAACAGGTTACGATTTGAAATCTGGTGTAGAAAAGATGGGATCAAATTTGCCCTTAAAGGTGATAATGACAGAGTTATATCCAAATATTCAAATACAATTATGAATGGGGTTGAGCTAAAAAGTTTTTGCAAAACACTAGGTGAATATTCATCAGAACCTTTATTAAATAATATTGCTGAACAAATTTATCAGCAATTTATATTAAATTATGAGGAAGAAAAAATTAATGATCTTATTTTGGAAATTGAAAGTGATATGATGAGATGATTTTAGTAAAAAATAAAAACATTAAGTGGAAACTTAAACTCATATTATTCACCATTTGTGGATTCTTAATTATTTTTTTTTCAATTATCAATAATTGTTCTTCAACAAATTCTCAACTTCATAATAAAGTTGCCATAAAAATCCCCCCCCCACCTTCTGGTTCACGTCATTATTATCTTGGTTTTAATCCATGGCCATATGCAGCTACTGTTGAAGCTGTTGATTGGACTTATAATTCAATAAATGAGAATGGAGATATATTAGCCCACCATATTGAAGAAGGTGTACCCTGGTCAGAAGCAGAAAACGGTAAACCTTTTGCAGATGATTTTGAGAACTCGCTTAAAATGAGAATAGAAAAAACCAGTGCTGATAAAAAAATTTTTCTTTCTCTAAATTCTATTAATGTTGCCAGAAATGGTTTGGCACTCTATCGTGGTAAAGCCATAAATATGGAGCTCCCAGAACAGTGGAAATCAGTAAAGCTGAATAGCCAACAGGTTAAACTTGTCTATCTTAAGTATATTTTAAGGATGATAGAGATATTTAAACCTCAATACCTGGCGATTGGAATCGAAGTAAATTTGCTGATTCGGAACACTCCAGCTCTTTGGCCACAGTATTTAGACCTTCATCGCAACATTTACAGCGAAATAAAAAAGCGCCATCCAAAACTCAAAATTATGGCAACAGTAGACGCCAACCCGCTTCTTGAAGGATACACAGATGAGGATAATTATAAGGCCCAGATAAAAGGACTTCAGGAATTGTTACCCTATGTTGATATGCTGGGAGTCTCTGTACATCCTGTAATGAGTAAATACCATGCAGATTTTTTACCACCTGATATATTTGATAAAATATTTACTTTCACAAAAAAACCGATTGCTATTACCGAATCTTCTTATCCCGCACAAATCTGGACGATTAAAGTAAATGGAATGAAGTTTGATTTTAACGGTTCAGAAGTAAAACAAAATAACTTTTTACTAACAATGTTAAATGCCGCAGAAAAATATCGTTCTCCTTTCGTTATTAACTTTACCATTCGTGACTATGATGAGCTTTGGAAATCAATTGGCAGCCCTGACGCCGCTCTTCCCTGGCGAGATACCGGTTTTTATGATGCCGATGGTTCTCCCCGTTTGGCTTTGAGAACATGGAAAAAAGCCCTGGCTCTTCCATTACATTAATGATTATATTATTAAGGTAAAAGATATGAAATATAAAAGAATGCCCATTGAAATTGAAGCACCTGAACAATATGGTTATGAAAATATAAAATTTAATCTTGCTGAAAGTTCTGTTACCGATACAGTTTTAAAAGATTTGAACTTAAATATTAATGAGTTGGTATTGTGGTATGGAGATCATTTTGGGAAACCAGAGTTAAGAGAAATTCTGGCAGCAGAAGCAAATGGAATAAATAAAGATGATGTTTTACTTACTGTTGGTGCAGCATCAGCTTTGTTTATTATTTCCACCTCCCTTTTAGCAAAAGGTGACCATCTGGTTGTTATCCGGCCAAATTATGCAACAAATATCGAAACACCAAGGGCAATTGGCTGTAATATCGATTATCTGGATTTAAGCTTTGAAGAAAACTTTACTCTGGATATTGATAAATTAAAATCATTAATTAAACCGGAAACAAAGCTTGTAAGTCTTACATATCCGCATAATCCGACAGGAGTAATGATTTCAGAAAAAGAATTAAGGCAGGTTATTGAATTAGTAGAAAGTAAAGGGTGTTATCTACTCTTTGATGAAACCTACCGGGAAATGACTTTTAAAGAACTACTGCCACTTGCTGCTTCTTTATCATCTAATGTAATCAGTGTCTCTTCTGTTTCAAAAACTTATGGGTTACCTGGAATCAGGCTTGGCTGGCTGATTACAAAAGACAAAATCCTGATGGAAACTTTTCTGGCAGCCAAAGAGCAGATTTTTATCTGTAATTCGGTCGTTGATGAAGAGATTGCCTATTTATTTCTGCAAAAAAAGAATGAGTATCTAAACAAGATTAAAAACCACATAAATGAAAATTTTTCAGTCTTAAAAACTTGGATGCAGGACCATAAATATATGGAGTGGGTTGAGCCATCCGGTGGAGTAGTCTGTTTCCCGGGAATTAAAACAGAAACAGGAATAAATATTGATTCATTTTATAAAACTTTAAATGAGGAATATAAAACATTTGTTGGTCCAGGGCATTGGTTTGAGATGGACAGAAGATTTATGCGAATAGGGTATGGCTGGCCGGATAAGCAACAATTAATTAATGGGCTGGAAAACATTGATAATGTATTAAAAAGGTAAAAAGTAGATTCATGCCATGGGTTGGGGCTGTCTAATCTAAAAAGATGGTATTGCAGGGAACAGTCGCGACTGTTCCCTACATAAAATATTTATTTGGCAACTGGTGAAGCACTAGCTTCAGGAATAGGAGAAGCAACAGGTTCTGGTGCATCCTTTATACCCAATCTATCCATAAAAAATGAATATTGAAAAGCAATATCCTTTAAATAGTCATAACGTCCAGAAGCACCACCATGACCAGCACCCATATTTATTTTTAACATTAATAAATTATTATCTGTTTTCATGCTCCTCAACTTAGCAACAAATTTTGTTGGTTCCCAGAAACCAACCCGTGGATCATTTAAACCCCCTGTTACCAGCATATTAGGATAATTTTTTGGTTGGACATTATCATATGGTGAATAAGATTTCATATAATCATAAAATTCTTTCTTATTTGGATCACCCCATTCATCATACTCAATTACAGTTAATGGTAAGGTCGGGTCCATCATAGTATTGACCACGTCTACAAATGGGACTTCAGCAATCACAGCCTTAAACAAATCGGGCCTCATATTTGTTACGGCTCCCATCAACATACCCCCAGCACTACCACCGGATATTACCAGTTTATCCTTTGAAGTATATTTTTCATTTACCAAATGTTCTGAAACAGCAATAAAGTCATTAAAAGTGTTTTTCTTTTTCATGAATTTTCCATCAAGATACCATTGTCTACCCATATCACCACCACCTCTGATATGAGCAAGGCCAAAAACAAATCCCCGGTCAAGAAGGCTAAATCTGGTTGAGTCAAAATCAGGATCTGAGCTTACGCCATAAGAGCCATAGGCATAAAGATGCAAAGGGTTATTTCCATCTTTTATCAAGCCTTTTTTATAAACCAGTGACACCGGAACCCTGGTTCCATCAGATGCCTTGGCATAAACTCTTTCAGAAGTATATTTTTGCGGATCATATCCACCCAAAACCTCTCTTTGTTTCAACATTTGTCTGGTATTGGATTTCATATCATAATCATAAACAGATTGAGGAGTGACCATCGATTCATAATTAAATCTCAAAATATCACTATCATATTCAGGATTATGAGCCAGCTCAGCATTATATACGGGTTCATCAAAATCGACATACTTAAGATTAAAATTATTCATATTAATAATCAGAATCTTTTTAAGCGCATTTTCTCTTTCCAGAACAACCAGATAATCTTTGAAAGCCTGTATACTATCTATTTTTACATTATCCCAATGGGGAATAATTTCCTTCCAGTAAACTTTGTCAGGAAAATCAACAGGTGTAAGCATTACTTTAAAATTAGGGGCATTATCATTAGTCATAATATAAAACTTATTATCCCTGTTTTCAACATAATACTCTATACCATATCTGCGTGGCTGAATAACCTTAAAGGTTCCGAAAGGTTTGTCAGCACTTAGGAATCTAACCTCAGTGGTTATCTGACTACCGGAATTAAGCAGGATATAAGACTTATTTTTAGTTTTGGAAATAGTCAGGTAATAAGCTTCATCTTTTTCATGATAAATCATAGAATCAGTTACTGGCTCGGTCCCTATTTTATGCCTGAACACCTGAAATGGTCTAGCGGCACTATCCAGAACAGTATAAAAAATATTTTGATTATCGTTTGACCATTCGGCAGTATCATAGGTATTTGAAATCTGCTCTTTTAACATTTGTCCTGTTTGCAGATTTTTGATAAACAATGTGTAGGTTTCTGACCCATTTGTATCAGCTGAATAGGCAAGATATTTCTGATTAGGACTTATTTTAAAAACACCCAAAGCAAAATAATCTTTCCCGGCAGCAAGTTCATTACAATCAAGAATAATTTCTTCAACAGCATCTAAAGTTCCGTATTTACGGCAATAAATCCTGTATTGTTTTCCTGGTTCTGTGCGGGAATAATAATAATAGCTGCCAACTTTTTCAGGAACAGTACTATCAGATTCTTTAATCCGGCTAACCATTTCTTTAAACAATTTTTCCTGAAATTGTGATGCTGGCTTCATTTTTTCATCAGTATATTTATTTTCAGCTTCCAGGTAAGAAATAACTTCTGGATTTGCCTTATCACGCAACCAGAAATAATCATCCATGTACGGTTCCTCATTATAGGTTTTCTGAGAAGGGATTTTTTTGGCAATCGGTGGTTGTATAAGATCTTTTTGCTCAATTGGTTCTTTTTTTACTTCCTCACGGATAGTTGGGGCACATCCCACTGAGGTGATGGCTAATATAAGTACAGATAAAAGAGAAACGGAAACTCTCTTCATTAAAAAACTCCTGTTATAAATAATTATTCCTTTAGTAAATTTACCATATGCTGACAATTAGTGAAAAGAAAATTTGTAAAGCTCCAGAGGTTAGAAATGAACAGAAAATCATTATCCTACCCAGTACCAATGAGTAAATCTCAGGCTAAATATCAGGCATATAAAAGAAAAAACTGTAAGGAAAAAGTAATGTAAATACTTGTTTTTATTCCCTATTTTTCCTAATAAAATAAAGTGAGGAAATGAAATTAGAATATAACGGGTTAACGAAGTTGTAAGACCTGAAGATAAAGGAAACAACACAACAAGTAAAGCATAAATAATATAAGAGGTTCTGAATTTGTATTTTATCATTATAATTATCATTATTAGAAAAAGAATACTAAAGCCAGTATCTATTTTTGACGCAAAATAAGTATGTATTGGTAATGAGAAAAAGTTTGAGACATTATTATAAAAAACAATGGGTATATTTAATATATTTGGTTTATTTCTTCCAAACACCTGAAGTATATTCATTGGAAGTGAAAAATTTCTAACTGTAAAATATGAATAGCTCAAAAAAGTTATTAACCCTAAAGGCATCATCATTAAATAAGCTGGCTCAAATTTTCTGGATTTTAAAAAGGAAACAAGATTTGTATTTCCACTTTCTTTAATATAAATCCAGTATTCAAAAGCTATCGGAATAAATAATAATATTCCTGTTGATCTGGTTAAGCCTGCTAAATAGCCTAAGAAACCAGTTAATAACCACTTTCTTTTTCTTGCATAATAAAAACAGCAAATTGATAAAAATAAATACAAT
Source organism: uncultured Candidatus Sericytochromatia bacterium (assembly GCA_964422885.1). Classification (GTDB taxonomy): domain Bacteria; phylum Cyanobacteriota; class Sericytochromatia; order UBA7694; family JACMQJ01; genus CAYRDV01. The sequence continues at coordinate 12,473 of CAYRDV010000014.1, read as the reverse complement.
GATTCTGTATATATTGCTGAAAGGAAAACTGAGGTTGGAAATAATAACAAATACTGTAGGCGTTTATTAGTGGTATTTCCCTTATCATGTTCATCCAAAAGAATAAGCTTGTGTAAATAAATACAGGCTAATAGAGTAAATATAGTACTTGCCAATATACCAGCTAAAAATAAGTTTCCTAAAGTTAGTATTGAGAATAATTTAATAATAATTGGATATAAAGGGAAATAAGCATAAATTTTTAGACCAGGGTTATCATGAATATTAGTATAACCATATTTAGCAATTTCAAGATAATATTGAGAATCATAAGCTGAAAAGTAATCTTCAATGAAATTATTCCCGAAATATTTATGGAAATGAAAATTACTTGCACCACTAACAGATACCGGATAAAAGAAATGCTCAATAAACAAAAAAGAGATTATAAAAACTCTTGTAACCAAGAATATAATTAAAGGTTGTTTATACTCAAATATTAGATTATTACAAGTATATAACCATTTTTTCAGCAATTATTTTTCCAGATTTGGTATAATAAAACTTTAATGAAAGAATACCATAAAATAATCACCAAAATTCACTAAAAAAAATAAGTATTTTTCAGGATAAACAATGGAAAACAGAATAAGTATTTGTATAATAGCAAAAAATGAGGAGAGATTTATCGGGGAATGTATAGAAAGCGTTTTACCTATAGCATATGAAGTTATTATCCTTGATACTGGCTCTACTGATAAAACAAAAGAAATCGCTGCTTCATATGGAGAAAAAATAAAACTTTTTGATTACATTTGGGAAGATGATTTTTCAAAAGCAAGAAATAAATGTATCTCTTATGCTACCGGAAACTGGATAGTAAGGCTGGATGCAGACGAAAGATTTACAAAAACGACAAAAGAAAACCTGATTACATTTTTAAATAATAATGATTTTACAAACAGACCAGTAGTATTTCATTTTAAGATTGTTGAATATGATAGTTCTGGTACATTTGCAGGTGGATTCTTTACAAATATAATGTTTAGAAATGGTTTTGGAATACACTTTGTCAGACCAATTCATGAATATCTTTATTGTGAGAAATATAAATTGGAACATGTAAATTGTCCATTTCTGGCAATATTACATGTTGGTGAATCTGATAGAAGCCAGGAAGAACTAATTGAAAAGAAAAAAGGATATATTAATAAGTTAACAGCTTTAATAAACTCTGATATTAATAATCCTGAAAATTACCACTACTACAGACATCTTGGCGATGAATACTATGAAATTAGAGATTATAACAAAGCTTTAGAGGCGTATGAAAATAGTTATGCTTTAATAAATGAATCAGTTCAGAATAAGAAAAATTCTGTTAATCAGAGTATTTTATCAAGGATTGAAAAAGTATTGCTTTTCCATGTTAAAGATTTTGTTAAAGCAAAAATATTTATCCAGAAACATTTGATATTATCACCAGATTCACCGGAAGTATTATTTCATTTGGGGTACTGCAAAAACAGGCTTGGACAGATTGAAGAAGGTTTAAATATTCATAAAAAATTACTGGAAAGCCTCAAAGAAGATAATTTTAACCAGCCTTTGATATCTAATATTTGTATTGAAATAGGGAGATTTGGAAAAGATATTAATTATCTTGAAAGAGCCGAGCAAATTTTTCCAAAATCAATTGCAATAAAAAGACATATTCTTAAGTACTATTATCTTAAAAACAATCAGGATAAGATTTTTGAATACTATAAACTTTTAAATGAAAATGAGATAGGTACTGATACTAAAAATATTGAGCAAAAAGTTATAGAGGAACTGCTAAAAGAAAATTCATGGGAGCAATGGGAAAATAATGAACTTAATATAAAAGCCAAAAATTAGTCAAAATTAAATTACTCGACAATATTTATATCATAACGATTAAAAACAGGAAGTGATTGAAAATAAGCATTTATATATTCAATATTCATACCATACCCTGTTGAAGCCGGGTTTTTATTATCTGAGGGAGTAAGCCTTATTTGATGTCTGTAAAATGATAACTTTTCACTGTAGATAAGTTGTTTATGTAACACTTGTGGGGAATATAAATCCAGTAAATGTTTTTTATCATGGTCAGGGAAACTTATTGATAGTTCAACTATACCCTGATCAGGGCCTTTGGTTGCATAGTAATCTAAACCAGAAATATCTCTGGTAATAATAGAATTGGTAAAAAAGTTATTTGATTTGCCAATAGTACTTACTCTTGAGAAATCATAGTTAATGTTATAACCTGATGACTGAGTATTTTTTCTCCCTGTAGGCTTTAATTCTATTTTATATGACGAGTTAGGGTCAAGATCATTAAAAGAAGTAATAAGCTGTTTGTATTGCTTTTGGGAAGCATATAAATCCAATGAACTTTGGAACTGACCGTTAAAGTATAAATCAGCTATTCCCTGGTCAGGGCCTTTCATTGAATACACTTCTATCAGGGAAGTATTAATATTATTCACTTCAGGACTAAAAGTGTCAAAAACGATTTTGGAGAAAACAGAAGCATCAAAATTTATAGTATTACTATTAGATTCAGGATTCTTTTCATTTTTGGCAACAAGCTTGAACGAATGAGGCAGAACCTCTTCAGGTGGGCAGTAATCATAACAGTCTTTGGTAGTAAAAGAATTGATATTATAATGATAAAGATTTTCATCCTTTTGTTCTGAACCAAACATTAATTCATCATCTTCTTTTAAACCCTGAATATTAAAGGAAGAAGCATCAATATTAACAGCCTCATAGCTATAATCCGGGTTATATAAATCAATTGTTTGATTATAGTTATCATCAATATATACATCCATCAAACCGTATTTTGGGCCTTTAATAACTCTTAGGCCCATACTTTGTCCATTAAATGTACCACTTACGCTTGGTACACTTGGAGGTGTGGCATTTTCAAATTTATCAAATGTAACAGTAAAACCTTTTGAATAATAGTTTTTATTACCAGTACCCTCAATAGTAATCCTGTGTTCAGTGTCTGTTAATCCTGAATACTCTTTTACCATCTTTGAAACAGGCTTTACATACTTATTTACAATTTCGGTACAGCGTTCATAGTCATCATTTTTATGATCATCCTTGTCCCCATAATGCCAGTTTTTATCATCATCATTGTTATTTCTATTTCTGGTATTGCGGTCATCATCATGTTCATAAGATCTTATACGCCAGTCATCATCTTCATCATCCCTGTCTCTGTCCTTTTCACGTTCTCTATAGTCATCATCTTTAAAACTTGGGCATTTTGAGTATTTAGGAGGGTTATTTGCATATAAATCAATTCTTTCCGGTGTACCTCCGTCCATAATTACATCCACTTTCCCATATGTATTGGCTACCCAGGCATAATATTTAATGCCTGTTCCGGTGAATGTATATTCGACAGAAGGATAAACTAGTGCCTTATTAAAATCAAAGGTTAATCCTGATGATAAAGTATGTTTTGAACCTGTAGATTCAAGTTTTACTTTATGCTTGCCTTGCTTTAAGCCCTGTATTTTTGCTATAACAGATGTTTTTTTTGTTCTATTATAACGGTCAATATTATCAATAACTTTTTCAATAATATTGTTTTCATCATATACAGTTACTTTTACTTTACCAAAGTTTTTACCCTGAGAGCCCCATAATTCAATATTTGTACCAGTAAATGAAACTTCAATATAGCTTGTTTTAGTATTTTTGTTATAAAGGAACTGCTTATCAGAAGTATATTTACAGCCATTACCATAATATTTCACTGATTTTGAACCTGCTGGAATGATTAAAGGCTGTCCTTCATTGTAACTTACTGTATCAGGAGGAGTAATATGATGTACCCAGTTTATTGCCCCTTTATTGTAAAGGAGTTTTGGGGTTACAGGATCGTTTTCAACCAATAAAAATGAATCAATATTCCCTGATAATTCTGAATAGCTTCCACCACTTGCATTGATGTCATTTACCAAATTCCAGGTGCGTGGCTGATAATTAAGGGTTGAATTATCATTTTCCAAAAGGCTACCAGATAAGTATGAATTACCATTTGCACTATCATCATTTACTGTATTCCATGTACCATATTTTGTAGAAATCCAGGGTTCGTTATTCTGAACAAGGTTATCAGGTGTAACAAGTACATAAGAAGTACCATTAAAAGTTTCAGTTTCAGTTATTTCAGACCAGTTGTTACCATATACTAAACCATATGGTACTTCAGCTATTTTAAATGTATTTTTTTTAGAAGAAATGCTACTTTTATTATTGATACTAACAATATCTTTACTGGTTGTGTCTTTTGTCAACACTTTGTTAGAGGTATTTGGAACTTCTTTTGAACAGGATATAAAAACAGCAACAATCAGCAAACTTGAAAATTTTCTATATGTTTTAAGTAATTGCATATAATAATCCTGAAATATATTTATTTTTTTATTATACAATAAAAATTTGAATTGAAAATAACAAATTCATATGTTAATCTGTAATTATAAATTTATCTCTTTAATGGAACATCTAAAAAATATAATGAGAACATCAATAAGAGTAATTACAATAGTTTCATCTTTTTTAACCTCATATATGCTTTATTCATGCGGTTTACAAAATATTGACAATCTTAAAATACATAATACTGAAGTTTCAAAACATAACCCTAACGTAATTAAAGGAAGAGTTGAACTTCCTGAGATAAATTCAGCCAAAGGATTTTCAATAAAAGCTCAGGTTGTAAATTTACTTAATGGTGCAACAGTTACTTTAAAATATCCTTATGATCATCCTACAAAAGCCAATAAAATAATATCCACCACAGTTATGAATGATTACAATTTTGAAATACCCCTTGGCCCTGAATTCAATACACCAATGAATGATGTAATGGTGATTGAAGTATCAAAAAGGTTACTTGGAAGAAGTAATAAGCTTATTACTTTACAAACATATGTAAAAAGGCTTCCTGAAGGGGTAGGCGGATATAATAATTCAAATTATTATCCCTATGAACTTTATTATTGGAATAGTATATATGGCAATACTTATGAGCCAATTTTTGACAATATTAATAAAATATTTATAACTCTTGAAACTACAGCAATTTCTATAATATCAAGATATAAAGGAATTAGCTCAGAGCAACTAAGTGATTTAATCACACTAACTAATTCAAGGGTAAATCAATATTTGTTTAATCATCCAGATCCTGAGTTCCCACAGTATAGAACAATTCTGGAAAATATGCTAATAGAACAACAAAAAGACCCAGCCTCTGTAGCGAAAATAGCTGAAGGCTATTCTACAGTATCTACGTTTGCTAGACAGAGTTTACAAAATCTACAAGATCCAATGTCATTAATAAAATATGATGAAACGCAGAATTTTTATTATATCGATCAAAGTTATATTAAAAATAAGCTTTTGGCTGAAGGTGAATGTAAAGGATGTAATCTAAGAGAACAGGCATATGAAAATCTTAATATTCCAAATATTGACTTTACCAAAGCTGATCTTATTCAAACATCATTTTCAGGAACTACTATTAATAATGGTAATTTTGAACAAACAAATTTACTTAATACAATTTTTATTGAATCAGAAATATCAAAATCTGTTTTTAATAGGGTAAGCTTAAAGAATACGGACTTTTCAGGCTCTTTAATTACAGATACAAAATTTTCAAATATACATGATTTTCATGTTATGGCAGCTAACTTTAGCGGAACTTTATTAAATAAAATAATAATAGAAAATTGTATAGGTGTTTTTCAACTAAATTTTAAAGATAGTAAGATAGATAACCTTTTATTTACAAACCCGGATACTTACCAGGGAAATATTATAACTGATATGTCTCCAAGAGTATTTAATTTAAATTTTCGTAAGAGTGAAATGTTAAACTCAAGTTTTGATAAGGTTTTTTTATCTGAAGTAGATTTTTCAGATTCTAAAATAACATCTACAATATTTCTAGATACAGTGCTTGAAGCATGTAATTTTTATAATACCAACATAAAAGATAGCGAATTTACTAACTCTAAACTTACTAACATCAACTTTTTAGGCTTTAAAATAGCAACCTCAAAGTTTAACAATGTAAGTTTCATAAATTGTAACCTCAAAGGAGTTAATTTTCAGGGTTCTGAGTTTAATAATGTTAGTTTTGATGGCTCAGATTTATCCGGTGCAATATGGACAGATGGAAGGATATGTGCGACAGGTTCGATTGGGGTGTGTAATTAGGTGAAGGGTGAAGGGAAAGAAAATAGTCAGAATCAGGATTTTCAGAATTAAAGAATTTACAGGATTAAGGAAAGGAAATTGAGTTTTGGAGAGTAAAAAATAGTGAAAAATAGATTGTTGATATCGCTTTTATCATTAACATTATTATCATGCACTAGTGGTAACAATATTACAAGCCCAAACCAGGATATTAAACCTGTTAAAGTAGAAGCAATAAACCCTAGAACTGTATTAAAGGGGAAAGTGGATTTTGGTAATTCATTTAAAATAACTCCCTACAGGGTAGGGGCCCTGTTTCTGAGTACAGAAATAAAAGCAGAAATAAATCCTACTGAAGAAGTTACTGTGTCTCTTTTACATATACCCAACCCAGGAGCTATGGATGTTATGACTGCATTAACAGGAGTAACAAAACCTGATGGAAGTTTTGAGCTTATTCCTGCCAATAATTTTAACCTGAACCCTGGTGATATATATATCCTTGAAGCAATGAAAAAAGTTAGCACAGATTTAAGTGAAGTTATTACTCTCAGAACGTATGTAAGATGGACAGATAATGGATGGGAAAGTATCACTAAACCAAATCTTGTAATAAATACCTATACAACAGCTTTAACAATAATTACTTCTTTTAATCCTGATACTTTAAGCCCTTATATGACAATAGGAGCTATAGATATTAGTGGCTCAATTCCTGTTATAAGTCAAATTGGAAATATATCTTCAGATACTGTAAGCCAGGTAAATGAAACAGTAAACAAAGTGCTTTCAGATAATACAGATCCTGTAGCTGCAATAAAATTCAATCCTACAGATAATAGTTATCCGATTGCAAATTATGTAAACCTTGGTAAATTAGACCCTCTTCATGATTGTAACGGATGTGATAGAAATGAGCTTATTAACCTGAAACTCTCAGGCCAGGATAAGTATGGTTGGGAGATGATAAATAAAAATCTGAGTAAAGCTGACTTAAGCTTTAATAATATGAAAGCCTCAAACTTTTCCGGCTCAAATCTATCCCAGACTAACCTTTCAAATGTAAGCATGATTGGAGCTAATCTTGAGAATGTAAATATGAATAAAGCTAAACTGGAAATGGCTGATTTAGGGGGCTCGAATATACAAAACAGTAATCTTAGTGAAATACAGGGAAGTTCATTAAATATAGACTATGCAAATTGTATCAATGTAAATTTATCAAATTCTGAGCTAAGTTATTCAAATTTTTCTCATTCTGACTTAACCAATGCTAATTTCAGGAATAGCGATTTAACAAGGGTAAACTTTGAAGGGGCAATAATTTCAGGCGCTGATTTTAGTGGTGCAAAAGTTGATTATGCGACATGGCCAGATGGTTCTGTTTTTTTTAAAGATGTAATATGCCAGGAAGGTTCTATAGGGCAGTGTATAGAGTGACGAGTGACGGGTGTAGGGAAAGAAAATAGAGGAAAATATGAATAAACTAAAAAATATGCTTATAAGCTTCATTGCCAATTGCTATAGTACACGATTAGTCAGTTTAACTGTTTGTATATTGTTTTTTATCGTGAGCTGTACACCGCCAAATATACCTAATCAGGTACAAACCAGCAATAAATTGAGCCAGGTAAGCACTCAACCACAAAAGCCTCTCTCTCCAGCCGATATTGCTCACCAGGAATGGGTAAAGAAGAATCATCCTGAATATTTAGCTTATGATTTCAATAGAAAAAGGCTTGAAGAAGATAGAAAAAATAACTCTCTTGATTTAGCTAAAGAGAAGAAATTATTAAAAGATTATGGGTTCTCATTAAAATCTGCTGGTGATAATTGCCTGGTATTAGGAGGAACAAATCCTCAGCTAATATCATCATCTACTATTGAAACAGATAAAGATGGTAATACATCAAATGGTTCAATACCTCCTCTATTACCAGAAAATACAGGTATATTTCAGAATGCTGATGAAGAACTGGTATTTGGATACCATACCAGATTTGAAACAATTGCTACAGTTACATATTTTGATTTTGCAATGCCATTGGGTGTGTTTTTCCTCAAACCTAATAGCCCACCTATAACAAAGGAAGTGGAAGGAGCAATATTTAGCTATTCAGCAGGAAATTTATTTCCGACAACCTGTACAAGGACATTTAAAGTAACTGCAACATTATCAGTTGAGAATAATAAAATCAAGATAGATTTCCATACAGATAAAGTACCAGTAACCTGTGCCTTTACAGATGCTCATGGTACTCCACATAGTGATAGTGATACTTATTCAGAAATAACATCAGCAAAAGTAGAAATGGACTATGACTGCACTCAATACTTTGTGAGGGAGAATGACCCTGGTTTAGTGGAAGTAAAAAATACACTAAATTTAATGAAAACTCAAATGAAGTTAATAATGGAAAAATCAGATAATCCGAATACTCATTTTAAGGATTTACCTTCGTCAGGAGCTTTTGTAACCCAGTCATTAAAAGCATTTAATATAAAAGAAATTTCTTCACCTTCCGACCCGGCTTTTATAAAAAGTGTGAGTAATTCTTTTGATAAAATGGAATATGTGTTTAATAAGGTCAGGGATTGCTGGTTTAAAGACCCAGTAAGAGGAAAAGCATTTGCTCAACAGTTATTTGATGATTTAACGACAGCGATAGAGGAGCTTGCCCCGATTCTGATAGCACCAGGAGCAGGGACAGGAATATTGATACTGGAAACAGCTCCGGTAGCAGGTGTAGTAGGAGGAGGAAGCGGTTTAGTTTTAGCTTTACAGATAGGTTTAACATTAGGAAAACTGGCATTGGATTTCCAGGACTTAAATACAGAGGATGTGAATTTCTGTGGAATATTGGAAGAATCAATAAGAGATTCAGAGGGATTGATAGTACTTGGTTCATTTATAAATAAATTAAGGTATGCCAGAGCAGTGAGTGTGGATGGAGTGGTAGTTGAAGATGTATTAGCAGGTTCATTGCCAGCAAATTCTCAATTAAACAGGAGTTTTTTAGCAAGGATATCATTGAATTATGGCTTAGTAATAAATTATGTAAAAGGAGTGAAAGATAAGGCAGTCAATGCTGTTTTGAGTCCGCTAATAGGAGCTTCAACATTTATTAGGTTAAATAGTGAGCAAAAGGTATTGGGCTGGATATCAAGGTTAAGAGGAATATCAGATGGTTATGGATTGATACACCAGAGAGCAGTATCAGCAGTGAATGGAATCTCTTCAGATAGAAAGGGAATATTACTGAATCAGTTAGCACAATCAGAGACAGAGGCAGGTTCATTAAGCAGTAAAATTAATCTGAGTGTAAATAATTTATCATCAAATCCCTCAGAATCATCAGCTCAGGCATTGCAGAGGATATCAGAACTTGGATTTGGTAAAACACTTGCAGTAAAGGGTTCAGAAGAAAGGGTGATAAATACAATACTTACCAGGACAGGTAATACAGAGATAATCAATGCTAATACAAAAATAGATACAGCTATAGCAGGAGGAAGTCAGGTTATTATTCCTCTTCATACAAAAGAAGTTATTGGTACAGACCAGATATTGTATCGCTTTGAGATAGTGGCTGAAGGAAGGAATTTTTATAAGGATACTGCTTTACTGGCTAAGATTGAGGCTTTGGCAAAGTTAGCAAAAGCAGAAGGTGAGCATTCAATACTTAATTCCTTGAACACAGTTAGAAATGAAGTTGGTCATAGAGACAGTTTGAGTATTGAAAAAGCTTTATATCCAGCTACAGAGCCTATTACAACTGAAACCAGATTGAGAGTATGGGTTAATAAAAATGAAGCGAATGAGGTTGCAACGGAGACTATTTATGCTGGTAAAACTAAAGGTGAGGTATTTAAAGCTGAACTTGAGAATATTGTAAATAAGCCTGATATTGAAATACCACAGGCTGAAACCAAAGATGAAAATACTGATGAGGATTTAGCTCCTGAATGTCAGCAGAGTGATTTTATAGCCAAAGCTAATTTTACTCCTACTGAGAAAACTATTAGGTGCAGACTTTGTTATAAATCATTAAATAATCCAAGAAACGAACTTGAGAAACCTGTTTTAAAACAAAACCATGATAATGTTAATGAGATTAGAATTTTTTCTGAAACTGCAACACCTAACGCATTAACAAGAAATGCGAATGAAGGAAGAGTTTTTGGTTTTGCAAATGTAAGGGTAGATGGAGTTCTTCAGCCTCAAATAAGAATGATAAATCGAACAACAGAAATAAATGGATTTGCCCCACCAATTCAAGAACCGAGAATATATCCTTTGAGTGAAGTATTGATTGAAAATAGAAAGAATGATGCTGAAGTAAGAGTTTTGGAATATATAGCTAGAACTTATGCAATTCCTAATCCATTAAAAAGAATAGATGTAACAATATTTACTGACAGAGAAACTTGCCCCTCATGCACAGATTTATTAAAAAATGTCATAAAAAGATATACAGATAATGTTGAAATAGATTTTGAACTTCAAGGGATTTATAAAAGTGGTGAATTTATCCCTACTTTTGATAATGATAGTTATTACTCTAACCTAAGTTGCCCTAATTAATAATAGGTAATTATTATGAATGATAATGAAAAAATTGAGATTGAAAACTATAAAAAATTAATCCATGCTTGTGATAATGGAGATATTGAACAAGTAAAAAAATATCTTACTAAAGATAATGTTAATGGGTTAAATATTGAAGGACATATTTATGTTAATAAATCACCTTTAGATACAGCATTAGATTCTCATAAATATTTAATAGTAGAATATTTATTAAAGAATGGAGCTAATCCAAATAATTATAAAATAGCTTATGAAAATTATGGTTTTGGAATGCCAATTCATTTTGCAATAATTTGTGAGGCAGACTTTTTTTGTCAAGAGTTTGTAGCTGAGCCGATACTTACTCCAATAAAAATGTTAGTAGAATATGGAGCAGACATAAATGCTAAAAATGAGAAAGGCCAGACTCCTTTAGATATTGCAATAGACAGTAATCATTATATTGCAGAAAACTACCTTAAAAGTATAGGAGGAAAAACAGCTAAAGAACTTGAAAAAGAGAATAAGTAGTCAGAATCAGGATTTACAGAATTTAAGAAATTAACAGAATGAAAATAAAAACACTCAATATTTTAATTATTATCTTTCTATTATTGGCCTTTAATCCATTTATCGCTTTCTCACAAACACGTGCAGTAAAGGGTTCAGAAGAAAGGGTAATAAATACGATACTTACCAGGACAGGTAATACAGAGATAATCAATGCTAATACAAAAATAGATACAGCTATAGCAGGAGGAAGTCAGGTTATTATTCCTCTTCATACAAAAGAAGTTATTGGTACAGACCAGATATTGTATCGCTTTGAGATAGTGGCTGAAGGAAGGAATTTTTATAAGGATACTGCTTTACTGGCTAAGATTGAGGCTTTGGCAAAGTTAGCAAAAGCAGAAGGTGAGCATTCAATACTTAATTCCTTGAACACAGTTAGAAATGAAGTTGGTCATAGAGACAGTTTGAGTATTGAAAAAGCTTTATATCCAGCTACAGAGCCTATTACAACTGAAACCAGATTGAGAGTATGGGTTAATAAAAATGAAGCGAATGAGGTTGCAACGGAGACTATTTATGCTGGTAAAACTAAAGGTGAGGTATTTAAAGCTGAACTTGAGAATATTGTAAATAAGCCTGATATTGAAATACCACAGGCTGAAACCAAAGATGAAAATACTGATGAGGATTTAGCTCCTGAATGTCAGCAGAGTGATTTTATAGCCAAAGCTAATTTTACTCCTACTGAGAAAACTATTAGGTGCAGACTTTGTTATAAATCATTAAATAATCCAAGAAACGAACTTGAGAAACCTGTTTTAAAACAAAACCATGATAAAGTTAATGAGATTAGAGTTTTTTCTGAAACTGCAGGACCAAGCCCAATTAGTAGAAATAAAAATAAGAATAGGGTTTTTGGTTTTGCAAATGTAAGGGTAGACGGTATTCTTCAACCTCAAATAAAAATGATAAATGGTACAACAGAAATAAATGGTTTTGCTCCAATAATTCAAGAACCAAGAATTTACCCCTTAAGTGAGGTATTGATTGAAAGTAGAAAAGATGATGCTGAAGTTAGAGTTTTAGAATATATAGCTAGATAAGTAATTTTTAAATAAATGGTAAGTTGAAAAATTTGTTAAAATAGTCT
>CAYRDV010000013.1:29029-34359 GCA_964422885.1 uncultured Candidatus Sericytochromatia bacterium | reverse complement strand
CTAATTTATGAATAGTTTTTCCGTTTTTAGCGACGATCTGAAGCATATAATCCTGTTTTGTAACTCTTGTCATATCTCCATATGGTGTTCTGAAGTCTTTGGTTGCTTCCTGCAATTCAGTTTCATTTATTTTTACAGTACCTGAATGCTGAGCTTTTATTTTTGATCTGTTACCACCCTCAAATACACCTCCAGTATGGAATGTTCTCATTGTAAGCTGAGTACCAGGCTCCCCAATTGACTGGGCCGCAATAATACCAACTGCTTCACCAATATCAACCAGACGTTTACTTGTCAGACTCCATCCATAACAGGCACGACATACACCATAACGATTCTGGCAGACCAGAGGAGATCTTACTTTAACTATACCAATGCCAATAGTGATTATCTCTTTTGCCATTGAAGGTGTGATGATCTGGTTTTTAGCAACTACAAGTTTTGCTTCTTCATTATCATCATTAGGATTTTTCTTTGGATGATAAATATCTTCAGCAGAGGTTCTGCCTGGTAATCTCTTTTCCAAAGGAACAATTAATTTGTCACCATCAAGGATATTTCTCAGAAAAATAAAGTTTTCTGTTCCACAATCTTCATCGGTAATGATTACATCCTGAGCAACGTCAGCCAGCCTTCTGGTAAGATAACCGGAGTCAGCTGTTCTTAATGCTGTATCAACAAGACCTTTTCTTGCACCGTAACATGATATTACATATTCGGTTACGTTTAGACCCTCACGGAAGTTTGATTTAATCGGTAAGTCGATCGTTCTACCTGAAGGATCTGACATCAAACCTCTCATTCCAACCAACTGACGTACCTGACTGATATTACCTCTTGCACCTGAGAATGCCATCATGTAAACAGAATTTAGTTTGTCATAATCTTCTGTAATACAGTTGGTTACTTCTTCGGTTGCCTGTGACCAGGTATCAATTATCTTCGCATATCTTTCAACTGCCGAGATTTGTCCTCTCTGATAAAGTTTTTGTGATCTTTCGATTTCTTTTTCTGATCTTCTGAGGATTTCTTTTTTCTCAGGCGGGATAGTTAAATCATCAACTGTGATTGATACTGCTGCAACAGTTGCATAATGGAAACCAAGATCCTTAAGGGAATTTGCCAGTTCAGAAGTCTTGATATTTCCATTGTATAAGAAGCAGTCAGCAATTATTCTTTCAAGCTCATGTTTATCCACCATTTTGTTTAAATACTTGAATGAAGGAGGCAATTCCTGATTTATGATAATTCTGCCAACAGTAGTGTTTATAAATACATGAGGCTTTTTAAAACCAGAAGCAAGCAGGCTTTCAAAGGTTTGAGAAGCTGTACTTGGATCTGCACTTGCATAAATTTCTTCAGTTTTTGCGACTTCATCCACACTGATTCTGACTTTTACTCTGTCATGAGGATGAACAACACCTACCTGATGTGCATATAAGACTTCATCAAAACTGCCAAAGACATTTTTGGTTAAATCTTTTGCTTTAGGATTGTCAACACTTAAATAATAACAACCAAGAACCATGTCCTTTGTAGGAGTTATAACAGGTTTACCTGTTGCAGGAAGAAGGATATTATTAGTAGCCAGCATTAATAATCTGGCTTCAGTTTGTGCTTCAATAGAAAGAGGGACATGAACAGCCATCTGGTCTCCGTCAAAGTCTGCATTGAAAGCTGTACATACAAGTGGATGTAGTTGAATAGCTCTTCCTTCTACCAATATCGGTTCGAATGCCTGAATACCCAAGCGGTGAAGAGTTGGTGCTCTGTTTAATAATACAGGATGACCTTTAATTACATCTTCAAGAACATCCCAGACGATATTATCCTGAGACTCAATTTTCTTTTTAGCCGATTTTATATTCTGAACAATATTTCTTTCAACCAGTTTATTCATAACAAATGGTTTGAAGAGTTCAAGAGCCATTTCTTTTGGTAAACCACACTGATGTAATTTAAGAGCAGGACCAACAACTATAACGGATCTGCCTGAGTAATCAACACGCTTTCCAAGTAAGTTCTGACGGAAACGTCCCTGCTTACCTTCGATAATGTCACTTAATGACTTTAAGGATCTATTATTAGGACCAACTACTGCCCGGCCTCTTCTACCATTATCAATAAGGGCATCAACAGCTTCCTGAAGCATCCTTTTTTCATTTCTGATAATGATGTCAGGAGCTTCCATATCAAGAAGCCTGCTTAAACGGTTATTTCTGTTTATAACTCTTCTGTACAAATCATTAAGGTCTGAGGTAGCAAAACGTCCACCATCTAACTGGACCATTGGTCTGAGATCTGGTGGTATAACTGGTATACAATCAAGTACCATCCAATCTGGCCTGGTATCGGAAGCTAAAAAGCTTTCTAACACTCTTAGTCTTTTGATCAGCTTTGCTCTTTTTTGACTTGCAGCTTCTCCTACATCCCGTCTTAATTCTTCAGCTAATTCAGCAAGTTTAAGATCTGCTAAAAGTTTTTTGATAGCAGGAGCACCCATATCAGCATCAAATTTATTTTCTTCTTCCATTGACAATGTTTCAAACTCATCTTCGGTAAGAAGTTGTTTTTTGGAAAGACCTTCAACATTCCCTGGATCTATTACAACATAACTATTGTAATAAGTAATATCTTCAAGGTGTCTTAAAGGCATATCAAGTAATAAACTCAAATGACTTGGTATCCCTTTGAGATACCAGATATGACATACAGGTGCAGCCAATTTGATATGACCCATTCTATGTCTTCTGACCTTAGAATCAGTAACTTCAACGCCGCATCTTTCACAGACAATTCCTCTATGTCTGACTCTTTTATATTTTCCACAATGACATTCCCAGTCTTTTGCCGGGCCAAATATTTTTTCGCAAAAAAGCCCGTCTCTTTCCGGTTTTAATGTCCTGTAGTTTATAGTTTCCGGTTTTGTTACCTCACCGTAAGACCAGCTTAAAATTCTTTGCGGAGAAGCAAGACCTATTTTAACAAAATCAAATTTATCATATTCGGCTTCTTCAGTCGTATTTGCCAAAACATTATCGATTAACGATACATTTAATACCATATATAATTATTCAACCCCCGCTTTTAATGTAGATCTGTTCAGTTGTTGTTTTAAACGAGTCCTGTATTGGGATGTTTCTTCCTCAAACAGTTCTATTTCAACTTCCTGACCATCTTTAATTTTCATAATCTGAACATCAAGACAGATACTCTGAAGTTCTCTGATAAGAACTCTGAATGACTCTGGTATACCTGGTTTCTGAATATTTTTACCTTTTACTATACATTCATATGAAGCCGCTCTACCTGTCACATCATCAGATTTGATTGTTAACAATTCCTGAAGAGTATATGCCGCACCATAGGCTTCCAGCGCCCAAACTTCCATTTCTCCAAATCTTTGTCCACCAAACTGAGCTTTACCACCAAGAGGCTGCTGAGTTACAAGTGAGTAAGGACCTGTTGATCTGGCATGTATTTTATCGTCTACAAGGTGAACAAGTTTCATCATGTAATGATAACCTACAGCCACAGGGCGGTGGAATGCTTCTCCTGTTCTTCCGTCATAAAGAGTAAGTTTACCTTCATCAGTAAGCCAGGTTAACTCAGGATTCATTTCTTTTGCTTTACGCATATATTTTTTAAGAAGTTTCAAAGATGCTTCTTCTTCAAACATTTCATCAAATGGGAGTACACCCAGATTTTGTCCTATTAGTTTACCTGCAAAACCAAGCAGGGTTTCGTAGATCTGCCCCACGTTCATACGGCTCGGTACACCAAGAGGATTTAATACAATATCTATCGGAGTACCATCAGGTAAAAATGGCATATCTTCAGAAGGAAGAATTCTGGCAATAATACCTTTATTACCGTGTCTTCCGGCAATCTTATCACCAACTGATATTTTTCTCTTTTGAGCAATATAGACACGAACTACTTTATTTACACCAGGAGCCAGTTCATCACCCTGCTCTCTGCTGAATACTTTTACGTCTACAATTCTCCCTTTTTCACCATGGGGAACTCTTAAGCTGGTATCTCTTACATCTCTTGCTTTTTCACCGAAGATTGCTCTTAACAGTTTTTCTTCAGGAGGATGTTCAGATTCACCTTTTGGAGTAACTTTACCAACAAGAATATCTCCAGGAGTTATTTCTGCTCCAATACGAATAATCCCGTTTTCATCAAGATCTTTAAGGGCATCTTCACCAATATTGGGAATTTCTCTGGTAATCTCTTCATCACCAAGTTTGGTTGTTCTTGCTTCAGTTTCATATTTTTCAATATGAATGGAAGTGAAGACATCATCAAAAACTAATCTATGGTTTATCAGGATAGCATCCTCAAAGTTATATCCTTCCCATGGCATAAAAGCAACAAGAAGATTTTTCCCAAGAGCAAGCTCTCCGTTTTTCGTTGATGCACTATCTACAAATACAGTGCCTTTTTTTATCTTATCGCCTGGTTTAACAAGCGGTTTTTGATTTATACATGTATCCTGATTTGAACGGAAAAATTTTAACAGGTTATATCTCTTCTCTTCTCCAGTAATTAAACCTTTAAGAAGAACTTCTTTTCCGCTAACAAACTTTACTTCACTATCTTCTTCGGCATGAAGAATCATTCCAGAGTCTCTACCAACCCTTTCTTCAACACCTGTTCCAACAATCGCCTGTTCTGTCTTTATTAAAGGTACAGATTGACGTTGCATGTTTGCACCCATTAATGCACGGTTTGCATCATCATGCTCCAGAAATGGAATCAGAGAACAGGATACTGATACAACCTGTACCGGAGAAATACCAACCAAATCAACATCAGTTGGGTCTACAGACACGAAATCATTTTTAAACCTTACTGCAACTCTTTCAAGTATGAATGTTCCATCTTTCTTAAATGCTGTATCTCCAGGGGCAATACGGTAGACATCTTCTTCATCGGCAGTTAAATAAATTAACTGTTCTGTTTTCTTCCCATTTACTACTTTCCAATATGGTGTTTCGATAAAACCATATTCGTTAACTCTGCCAAATGTACTTAAACGTCCAATAAGACCTGCATTAGGGCCTTCTGGTGTTTCAATCGGGCATATTCTTCCATAGTGTGAAGGATGAATATCACGTACTGCATATCCAGCTCTGTCTCTGCTTAAACCACCTGGGCCAAGGGCACTAAGTACTCTTTTATGAGTAATCTCGGCAATTGGGTTTGTCTGATCCATAAACTGTGACAACTGACTGCTGCCGAAAAATTCATTAACCACGGCGGAAACAGGCTTGGAATTGACAAGATCATGGGGCATCAAGGTTTCAATGTCCTGCAGGCTC
>CAYRDV010000013.1:0-29019 GCA_964422885.1 uncultured Candidatus Sericytochromatia bacterium | reverse complement strand
AAAAATTCTTTAATAGCAGCCACTAGAGGTTTTGCATTTATCAGGTTTTGGGGAGTTAAATTCTCAATATCCTGAATAGTCATTCTTTCTCTGACGATTCTTTCAATTCTGGTTAAACCAATTCTGAACTGGTTTTGTAATAATTCACCAACGGATCTTACTCTTCTGTTTCCAAGATGGTCAATATCATCAACTGTTCCGATATCATAGCTTAAACCAATCAGGTAATCTATTGTTCCAACTATATCTTTATCAGTTAAAGTCCTGATTGTTGCTGGTACATCTACCTTTAGTTTTTTATTTACTTTATATCTTCCGACTTTTCCTAAATCATATCTTTTAGGATCAGAGAATCTGGAGATCAGGATGGATCTACCGCCATCTACTGATGGAGGATCTCCTGGTCTTAATTTTCTATAGATTTCGATTAAAGCATCTTCTGTAGTTTCAGTATTATCTTTATCAAGAGTTTTTTGGAGAAAATCACGATGCCTTCTGAAGATTTCAAGCATTTCCTGGTTTTGGTAGCCATAAGCTCTCAAAAGTGTGGTAGCAAGAATTTTTCTGGTTTTATCAACCCTTACATAAATAATATCGTTTGCATCTGTTTCAAACTTTAACCATGCACCCCTATTTGGAATAATGGTTGCAGTGTGAATTCTTCTACCGCTGATATCTGTTTCTTTTTTAAAATATACACCGGGTGAACGGACAATCTGTGATACTATTACACGTTCAGCACCATTTACAATGAATGTGCCTCTATTGGTCATAAGTGGTAATTCACCAACAAAAATTTCCTGTTCTTTGATTTCGCCAGTAACTTTATTTACAAGCTGAACAGGTATTCTTAAAGAACCAGAATAAGTAACGTCCCTTATTCTACACTCTTCTACGCTATATTTGGGGCTACCTAACTTAAAGCTAGGTAAAAGGTGTAATTCAAGACGACCACTGTAATCCTGAATTGGTGAAAAAGACTCCAGTTCTTCTGGTAAACCTTCCTTTATAAACCAGTTGAAGGAGTTTTTCTGAATTTCAATTAAATCTGGAAGCCTATCCAGATTTGATGCCGAAGTATCATATACGCTTAATCTTTTATGACTATTTATATCTTCTAGTTCAGAGCCTGCAGGTAAACTCATTTATTTTAAACCTTCCTTAATTACTAAAAATAGCATTAGTTTAGCTAACTAAAATTTCCTTTAAAATTAGGGCATTTTAAAGGGCTAAAAAATCCCCGGTTTTCCATCAGGAAAACCTAGGGACAAACAAAAAAGGGACACCTACCTTATTATTTACAAGTGTAAAAAAACTTGTTTCGGTGAATAACACTCTGGATATATTGAGAGTGCTTGAGGAGATATTCTCTCCAAAATAATTATAATTAAACTTAAATTTAAACATAAGTATATAATTGTAATTCCTTAATAGGCATTCTGTCAATAATTAATTGTGAATAAATAATAAGATTGGTTAAATTTTAATAAGTTTGACCGATTAGTGCCAAAGCTATCATTATTTAACCTATTTTAATTGCTCTACTTTAGTTCCTTCTTGTAATTGGGTTAAAGTACTTTTATTGATTAAAACTTTTTGTACTCTAATACCATCAATTTCTTTTATTTTAAGATTAATATTATCAATTGTTATTACCTGACCTAATTTAGGAACTTCACCTAATGTATCAAAAATTAGCCTTCCAATTGTCTGATTATTAGGTAAATTTGTACCCATTAATCTATTTACCTCACCAACACTTGCTTTTGCATCAACAAGTATATTATTTTTATCTATTTCATAAATTAAAGGCATTTCATCAATATCATGTTCATCCCGAATCTCACCAACTATTTCTTCTAGAATATCTTCCATAGTAATGAGGCCAGCAGTACCACCGTATTCATCACTTACAATAACCATCTGAATTCTTTTTGCCTGCATTTCTTTTAAAAGTTCAATGATTGTTTTATTTTCAGGAACATGAAAAGCATCTCTTGTCAATGACTGAACGCTCCTATTAAGATTTTCAGGAACATCTTTTGCTGATTTAAAAATGTCTTTAATATGAACAATGCCAACAATGTTGTCTATATTATCCTCATAAACAGGCATTCTTGAATATTCTTCCTTCATCATAATATCCAGAGCATCTTCAATTGTTGTATCAACCGATACACAAACAATATCAACTCTAGGTGTAAGAATTGAATTGACAGATAATTCATCAATTGCCATAGCAGATTGAATTATTTTTGTTTCATACTGTTCAAGCACACCTGATTCATGACCAATATCAACCATTGTTTTAATTTCTTCTTCAGTTAATTGTTTCATTAATTGGCCAAAATTATTACCCATAATAGCTAAAAATGGTCCCACAAAAAGTTTTAAAATGTAAACAACTGGCTTAAATAATGAATAAAGAATTTTCATTGGATAAGACATTTGCATTGCTACCTTTTCAGGGTTATGGGCCGCATAGGTTTTAGGTAATAAACCAGCAAAAACAAATAATATTAAAGATGTAAGAATAACAACAATGGCAAGACCGCCAAAATTCTTCAAATTTTCATGCTTAAATACTTCTAACCCTATTAGAGTAACAACAGCAACAATTGAAATATTATGGCTGATCATGATAGTTGTAAGTAAAGATGTCGGATCTTTCAAAAGTTGTGAAAGATTTAGAGCTGACTTTCGTCCTTCTTCTGCAAATGTTTGAATCTTTCTGATATTAACAGATCTGAACGCTGTTTCAGAAGCTGAAATAATTGCGGATAAAATCACAAAAATTATGATTGAAAAAATATATAAAAAACTATCCCCGTCTGGATCCAGAATTAATCACTCCCTTCCTGATATAATTTTTAGAAAATTATTCGAAACCGAATAGTTTCTACTTGATGTTTTATTGTTGTAAAGCTCTAATAAAGAAGCACTTTCCTTATTCAAGATAAAACAAAACCTCACAAAAATATTAGTTAAAAACTTACTATATATAATATTACCATAAAGTCTGTTCTTTAAACATAAGTCAGCAAAAGAACTAACATTTAATTAACCTAATCTATACCATAAAATAATGTAATGCTAAATATTATTTTATATGTTTTTTAACGATTCTATCAGCATTTGCGTCTGATACTTAAATGATTTTATTTTTTGAAATATCTTTATAAATATATTTTTATTTTTGGTTTGAAGAGATACTTCATTTTGCACCCATTTTATAGCATGTTCATAAAAACTTCTTGAATATAGGCGTGTAAAATCAATATCCCGATCTGTCGTATTTTTCCATTCGTTCTGTTTTATAAACTTACTTTCTACTTCAGAATATAAAATAGTTCCTTTTATTGGGTAAGCGATTGTAATAGTGTAAAGATCAGGATTTGAGTCTACAAGGTGTTCAATTGTTTGTTTTATATCATCTTTGGTTTCTCCGGGATATCCAAGCATAATAAATGTGCCCGCCTGAATGCCATATTGTTTTACCTGTTTTATTATTTTGCGGGTTTGTATTACATTGATTCGCCTGTCCATTGCATCAATAATTTTCTGAGAACCGCTTTCTGCACCGATCCAGATTCTAAAACAACCACTTTCTCTTAAAAGTTTAATGGCCTGTTCATCCAATCTGTCAGGTCTGGAAATTATTTCATAAGGAATGAGCACATCTCTTTTTTTTACTTCATTAGTAAATTCTTTTAACCATCTGTGATGTATTGTGAATACATCGTCAACAAACCAAATCATATCAGGATTATAAGTATCTTTTATCATTGAAAGTTCTTCTGCTACCAGTTCAGGAGAACGCCTTCTGTATGATTCTTTGTAAACAGCCTTACTACACCATTTACAGGTATATGGACAGCCACGCATAGTATTTACGGTCATCATACTATGACCATGATGGTTTTTCCAGGCATTTAAATATTGAGAGAAATTAACTTTACTTCGATTAGGAAAAGGTAAAGTATTAATATCTATCAGGGTTCTTTCTTTTGTAAAAATTATTTCATTATTATTGTAAGCAATACCATCAATTCCTGATAAATCGGTTTGCTTGTTTTGTAGTGCTTTCACTAGTTCAAGCATTGTTTCTTCTCCTTCACCAATCACAATAACATCTGCTCCATGTTCCAGGAAATTTTTAGCATGATGCCTTACCTCCGGCCCGCCTAAAATAATTCTGGTATTGGAAAGAGAAGGATTTTGTTTTACTTCTTTTATAAGCCTGAGAACATTTAATTTTGTCATTAAATTGGTATAAATGGCCAGGATATCAGGTTTATCCTCAATAATTTTTTTAATTTGCAGTTCAAATGATGAAAAGGTAGTATCAAATACTTCATTTTCAAAATCATTTTTTTCAAGATAAGCAGAAATATATAAGATTCCAAGAGGCACATACACCTTCATTATCTGAAGTTCTAATTTGTCCTCGTTCAAAAAATAAGCATGAGTCAATAAAATTTTCAATTTTTTTATTTCTTTTTCAGTAATATAAAATAATGATCTGCATAATCGCTTAAAAAACTAAAAGAACCAAAGATATTTTCTATGAATAGTAAAATTGTAAATAACCATTTTTTATTCTTTATCCAGTTTTCCAAGTATGATGGAGGTATAAAAATACCAATGGGTTTTACTGTGATAATCTCGAAAGATTCATTAAATAGCTCTTTAATTTCCTTTGGACTATAATACCAGATCAAAAATTCATTATTATCAATAATTGCTTTAACCCCATCTAAAGACTTCCGCCTTTTGGATTTTTGTTTATCCTTTTTCCAGGTAAAAAAAAACTTTTCCCAAATACATTTTCTACCCATTATGACAAAAGCAACAAAAGAAGTTTTGTTAGTTAATGTTAAACATTCAGAACTTAGCTTTTTGAGTTCTTCCGGTGAAATACAATTTAATCCCCCAAAGTTTGAGAAAATAATATTAAATGTTTGGTTATTAGTATTAGCTAATATATTTTGAACTGAAGATTGAATAAATTGAATTTGAACTGCATTTTTTTCTGCTTTTGAGATTGCTGTATCTATCATTTTTTCGGAAATATCAGTTGCCAGTACATTAAAGCCATGATTACTTAACCAAATGGCATCTTCTCCGGTACCACAATTAAGCTCTAATATTTTTTGTTGGTCAGAAGAATTTACCTGAATAAATTTTTCAAAAAACTTATAAACCAGGCTACGCTGTGCTTTACCAATCAGAGAATTAGTAAAGTGTTCATCATAATCTTTGGCATAATTATCAAATATTTTTTGTTGCATCATAGTATCTGGTATATTAATCTCACTTGATTTTAATAGATCAGGAAAATATAAGTTTTGATACATTTCTACGGTTTTTGATATTTTATAGTTATCTATTGCTATTGGTGTATTAGGTTTAACTAAAATAGTATTAACCAAATAACATAATTCATTTATATTTTTACCAGTTAAAATATTTTCATCATCAAAAGCAATTCCAATTGGACAGGAAACAACTCTGCATCCTGACGCCAAAGCTTCTGCCATAGATAAACAAAAAGATTCAAAAGAGGATGTATGCAAAAGAATTTTACTTTGGTGCATAAGTTTTATAACTTCTGGCCTTTCAATGAATCCAGTAAACTCAATTATTTCATTTAATCCAATGTTTAAAACTTTATCTTTTATTCTCTGGTGATGATCTCCTCCGCCAGCGATTATTACTTTTAAATCTTCTTTAGTTTTTTGAGTATTCTTAATAATTTCAATAAAATAATCAATATTTTTAACATCATTAAATGAAAAAGCTCCGATGATATCAAACTTTCGTTTTTTTTGTGTATTAACACTATTAAACTGGCTAATATCTTCAAGTCCCCATGGAATAATAAAAGTATGAATATTTTTACATGTTTTACGAAACACTTGTTCTTGGAAATTAGTAAGAGTAACAAATTTAGATTTTAATTTTAAAAATTTATTCAAAATATCCAATTTATTAGCACCATATACATCACGTCCCATAAAAGTAACAAAAAGTGGAATTTTGTTTATTTTACAAAAAATCTCGTTTACTAAAAAAAACTTATTAAGCCAGAAAGAATGAATAATATCAATTTTTTCTTCTTTATTTATTTTGCTTAACAAATCAAAGATTTTTATCATCAATAAAACATCTGAAACCGGATCTGATTTTGCCGCAAAGGAAATTACCTTTATTCCAAGCCAGTCATAAGTTTTCTCTTCATGTGGATAATATGCAGTAATAACAGTAATTTTATATAATCCCGTATTAAATAATTGACGTAAATATATTTGTATAGCTGGTGTACATTGGGTATCTTTTTCATTTTTAGGGAAACCTGTAGTAAAAAAAACCAAATGTTTCATATTAGTAAGTATCTATGTCAGCAGAATTACACATAATATTTTCTCCGGAAAAATTATCTGAAAAATCAAAAAAACCGATTTCCCAACCAGGAAATGGTTTATACATTTCTTCCAGATCAGCATATAATTTTGAGTTTAAAGGTGCATAGATAAGTATTTCCTGAAAAAAGAACTTCTTTAGAATATTTTTTAATTTTTCAATTCCTTTTCTCAAACTAGATTTATCTTTATATTCCACAGCTCCAATTTCAAAATAGGATTTAGGTTTTACCCAAAATTTTAGCTCATCAACTTTAATAATAAAGCTCGTTAATGAAATTTTGTAATTAATATATTCCGGGTTATATATATACGAACAGGCATTTTCATCATTTAAAATATTTTCTATACTTTCACTAATTTCAAAATAATTGCTTAATTTATTTTTTAACCATAATATTTCATTACCTGGATAAAATCGTGTGAATATTTTCCACCCCGGAATCGGTTGAACCTGTATATTAAAATAAAAAACTCTATTTTTACTTATTTTCCAGTTTAATTTTAGAAAAGCTTTACGAGAAATTTCTGTAAAAAAACCAATAACAAAATCACAATTATTTTCCTTGATTTTTTCATATGATTTTAAAATAACCTGACTCCAGATTCCATGTCTCCTGTATTTTTCCAGAGTAATTGAATCACATGACTGAGCCGCTCTTATTTTACCTTCTTGGTGATAAATTAATGCTGGAAGAAAACCATTAAAAGCAATGGGAATATTTTTATAATAGGCAATCTGAGAAATATTTGAAAAACCTGAATAATTTGTTGAGTATTTTTTTCCAAATTGCTGATATGAAATAGTTTGAGGAAATACTTCTGTATGCAGAGAATAAGCATCTTTAATATTGGATGAATCTAAAGTGACAATTTCAATATCCTTATAATTCATAAATATTTCCCATAACTAATGTATTTGATCTGGCTTTTAGGATTAAGAAATGGGTTAATTCCAAACCTTTCCTTTAATCTATGATCATTTTTATCATCATATCTATACTCTACAAGTAGCTGATATTTATAACCAATTTTTTCTGCTTCTTCAATTAAATCACTATTATAGCTTCCATCAGGATATGCAAAATATTCAACTTCTTTACCTGTTATTTTTTCCAGAAAAAGTTTTGATTCACTAAATTCATCAGAAGCTTCATTTAGTGAAACAGATTCCAGTGAGTTATGAAAAAGTCCATGGCTGCCAATTGTAAACAAATTATCTTTTGATAATTCATTTATCTCATTTTCATCCATTAACTCCCAATAATTTCTATTATCATGAGAATAGAGGTTATTCTCCCATCTGGATAATTCCTTAATCATTTTTTGTTTAAAATCAAATCCTGTTTTTTTGCAAATTTGTTTTAGTGTTTCATTCTTATCAGAAATAAACTCATGCTTTTTGTAAAATTCAATATTATCTATTTTTAATTTACCATGTCCGTAGTAAGAAGTAATATCCAAGTAATCTGCCCATAAATACGGATATCCTTCTTTTTTTACTGTTGTAATAAAAAAAGTTGCTGGTGTATTAAATTCTTTTAGAATTTCTGCTGCAATTGAATAATTATTTTTATAACCATCATCGAAGGTAATAGCAATATTTAGCCTTTCAGGATCTAGATTATCTTTATAAATATCATTCAATGAAACTAGATTAAATTTATTGCTAATAAGTTTAATTTGTTGATAAAAATCTTTTTTTTCAATAAAACGAAGATTAAATTTTAAATTATTTTTAGGGACGATTCCATGATAAAGCAGAATTAAATATTTTCCTTTATATGTTTCTTCCTGCTTCAATAAAAGAGATTTAAGATTCCATTTTACTCTTCTAAGTTTATTCCTAATTGAAAACATAATTCTACTTTTCATTTAAAAGAATAATAGCTTGCTGAAAAACCATTTCAGGTGTAACCCCTTTCATACACTCAAGTGTATTAACTTTACAGGTTGCTTCCATGCAGTTACCACAAGGAAGATGACTGGAGGTAAAACAAAATGTATGTGGTAGTCGGGGATTTACCCAATCTTCTCTGGTAGAACCTAAAATACCTATTGATGGTTTTCCTGATAGGTATGACATATGAAATAACCCACTATCTTCAGATACCATAAAATGAATTCGTTGAATAATTGAAAAAGCTTCGGCGGCTGTAGTTTTACAGGTTATATCAATTAATGAATCACCCAGTTTCTGTTTAAAATACACAGCTTTTTCTTTTATTTTTGGTAATCCCATTACTAAAAACTTTATACCATCCTGGTATTTTTTATGGAAAAGTTTGCAAAATTCTACATAATTGTCCAAATCCCAGTTTCTTGTAATAAAATATCCGGCAGGATTGAGTACAACAAGTTTATCAGTACCATTCCAACCATGTGATTTTAAGATATCAAGTCCAAGTTCTTTATTTTTTAAAACATAGTTATAATCTGGCTTACTATCAATAAACCTCGCTTCATTAATAGTTCTTCTATATCTCTCGCATCCATGTCTGGGCGAGAATTTATCAAATTCAGTCCAACATTCAGGATTTATTACTTTTCTTGCAAGCCTGCTTAATGGGTGATTTTGCAGATCCAGAACCACATCATATCCATTGCTGATTAATTCGGGTAATAATAAAATTAGCCAGAATAATTGTTTTTTTACACGTCTTCCACCTTTTATGGAGTATATTTGATCAAATAAATGAAGGCTTTTAGGTATGCTTTCGGCTTCCTCTCGGACAAGAAAATCAATGAGCGTATCTTTGGGAAGGCTGTTTCTTAAATATTGTATGTATGGCAAAGTAGCTACCATATCTCCTGTTGCCTGAAACCTAATAACTAGAATCTTTTTAGGATGCTTGTCTTTTTTCCATTTTACAGCTCTTATTATTTCTTCTTCCATAACATTTTTAAGATAACCTTTGTTTTGGCTTTATTTTTTCAATCATAAGCTTTTCCCAGGGTATTTTATAGAAATCATTTTTACATCTAAAGCGGGCAATATGGCGGAAAGGGGCTAAAAGTATATGCTTTGAATTCCAGGCAAGACTATTATAAAATTTGAAATTTTCGATTAAATTATATTTTTCCTGACTGACCCAGGGGCCTGATGAGCCAATATAGTCAAACTTTGCCCATTCCTGTGTAGAATCAGGTAATTGATAGCCATTATTTATTACATCATATGTGAGCGCTGAGCCTGGATAAGGTTTGAAATAGAAAATGGGAGTGGTGAAGTTTTTGTGCATAGAATTTAATTTTTTGACTAACTTGATAGTAGCATCTATACTTTCACTTGTTTCGCCAGGAAAGCCAACAATGAAAGGAAAAATAACAGAAATATTATACTTTTTACATCTTTCAGCACATTCTAAAACATATTCAAGTTTAATATCTTTTTTTAACCAATCCATCATTTCCTGAGAGCCTGACTCTACACCGATTAAAACCCTTCTTAAACCTGATTTGGCACATAAAGCAAAATCATCATCACTCATTCGGTGTCCTTGATCCGCTCTCATTGTGGCTGCCCAGGTAATATTTAATTCACTTTCCAAAAATAATCTTGCCATTTTATTGATTCGCTGAGGGTTAGTAAAAAAGGTTTCATCCTGAAAATTAACATCTGTTATTTTATACTTTTTTTTCCAATATTTAATTTCCTCAACAATTTTTTCTGGTTTTTTCCCGGTCCATTTACGATTATAAACAAAAGGGTCTGAACAAAAAGTACAGCGAAAATTACACCCTGTAGATGAAATATAGTCTAGTTGTCTATGGCCTTTTGCTTTAAAATAGGCCTCAATATTAATCAGCTCATAATTAACAGAGGGAAACAAGTTTATGTCTTCAAGAATTCTTCCTGGATTTTGAATAATTTGCCCTTGTTCATTCCGGTAAGTTATCCCTTTTATATTTTTAAAATCACCATTAACAGAAATAGCTTCAACCAGTTCTGAAAATGTAACCTCACCTTGTCCCTGAACCGTTACATCAATACAATCTTCATCCTCAAGAGGAGCCTTTGGAAATAATGATGTGTGCCATCCTCCCCAAATAATCGGTAAATCATGGCAATACTTTTTTACTTGGCGGGATATTTTAAGGGCATCGTTAATAGGACTTCCTGTTATAACTGTTACGCCAAAACAGATAGCATCTTTTAGGTTTTCCTGGATCTTAGCAAAAGGTTCTTTTTCAAGACGTCCATCAATAATGATAACATCGTACTTTTTGGAATCAAGAAATGAACCGATAGAAAGCAAAGCTAAAGGCATATCAAAAAAAATGGCCTGGGGGTTATAGAGAATAACTTTATATTTTTTATTCAAAATAATACCTGAAAAGAATTTAAGTAAAGGCTAAAAAGCTAGTGAAATTGTATCATAATACAGTTATAATTTAATACTCTAACTATTTTTAAATAGGTCTAAGCGGTGGCTAACAAAAAAAAAGTATTATTATTTAATCCCTGGGCAACGAGCTATCACCCGAGGCTACCAAACAGTATTTTACATATCGCCGCAAGTATTGAGGGTTTATATGATTATTTTATTGTCGATGGTAATCTCGAAAAAGAGCCCTGGGAAAAAATTGAAAATTATATAAAAACAGAAAATATAGGTTATTTTGGTTGTACAGTTATGCCTGGGCCTCAGCTAAAACAGGCAATACCTTATGCAAAAAAAATAAAAGAAAAATATCCTGATATTAAAATAATCTGGGGAGGTTATTTTCCGTCAAGCTATCCGACCGTGACTCTTAATTCTGGTTATGTTGATGTTATTGCAAATGGAATGGGTGATAAATGTTTTCCTGATTTACTGGAATGTTTTGAAAAGAATGAACCAATTGAGCATATTTCAAATATCATTTATAAATCAGAAGATAAAATTATCAAGACTAAAAAAGATAAAATTTATGATCTTGATGAATTAAATGATTATCCATTTAAAAAACTAAACTCGTTTTATCCTATAGAAAAATACCTTGCAAAAACGCATCTTGGCTCAAAAACAATTGCTTATCATAGTAGTTTTGGTTGCCCATTTACCTGTTCCTTCTGTGCCGTAGTTCCAATATATAATGCTACTTGGAAAGGTAAATCAGCGGAATTAATTTATAAAGATGTTAAATATTTAAAAGATAATTATGGTGCAAATGCAATCGAATTTCATGATAATAATTTTTTTGTTTCTGAAAAAAGAACTGTTGAATTTGCTAACTTGATTAAATCTGAAAATATGATCTGGTGGGGACAAGCAAGAATTGATACCTTAGATAAATTTTCAGACAAATCTTTATTTCTGATCCGTGAATCCGGCTGTACTATTATTTATTTTGGGGCTGAGTCAGGAAACGATGAGATACTTAAACAAATGGATAAAGGAGGAACTCAGACAGTAGAATTGATGCTGAGTTTTGCTGAAAGACTTAAAAAATTTGATATTATCCCGGAATATTCTCTCATCTTAGGTACTCCAGCTTCATCTGATAATCAAGTCATTGAAAATTTAAATAATGATATTTCTTTTATCAGAAAATTAAAAGAAATTAACCCTAAAATCGAAATCGTTATTTATACCTATAATCCAATACCTATAGATGGTAGTGAAATACATGAAAAAGCTGTAGAGAATGGCTTTAAGTATCCAGAAACCTTAGAAGACTGGATAAGCTCGGATTATGAAAGTTTTAACCTCAGAAAAACATATTTAACTCCTTGGCTAAAACCTAAAATTATGAATAAAATCCATAACTTTAATACAGTCTTTAATGGTTTTTATCCAACATTTACTGATGTTAAATTAACTCCTTTTATGATAAAATTATTAAAAACTATAAGTTATTGGCGATATAAAACTCAAATATACAATTACCCCAAAGAAATAAGATTCTTTCATAAAATATTGAAATATAGGCAACCAGAAATAGAGGGCTTTTAACTTGAAAGTGTTAAAAGTGGCAGCTGATATTTTTGTTAAACCTGTAGTTTCCAGATATTTAAAAAAAGAGCGTAATTATTTTTATGAAGGGTTTAAGATAAAAGTTATTCCAGGAGTCTTTCATCCAGGTTTTTTCTTTAGCACTAAGTTTTTTTTTAAATTTGTTTCTAAATTATCACTAGAGAATAAAAAATTTCTGGAGATTGGATGTGGCTCTGGATTATTATGCCTTTTAGCAGCAAGTAAGAAAGCAGAAGTTACTGCTGTTGATATTAGCCCCTTGGCAATAGAAAATACTATTAAAAATTTTAAATTAAATGAAAAAAAGATATTTAATATTAATAATGTCAAGATAATTGAGTCTGATTTATTTAAAAATTTAAAGAATGAAGTTTATGATATAATCATAATAAATCCTCCTTATTTTTTTAAGAAACCAATATCAATTGGAGACTATGCTTGGTACTGCGGTAAAAATGGGGAGTATTTTAGTATATTTTTTTCTCAGCTTAAAAAACATATCAATACTCATACTGATATTTTTATGGTTTTATCTGATGTGTGTGAACTGGAACGGATTTCAATTTTAGGTCAGGAATATAATTTCAAAATGACCCGTATATGTGAAAAAAAAATTCTATGGGAAATGCATTATATTTATAAAATTGAGAAAAATTTAGCTTAAGATATGTCAGAATCTCTAGAAAATGTGCATAAAAATGAAATAATAAAAACTCTGCTATATTTCGACATTTTTAATTATCCTCTTAAAGAAAATGAAATATATGAAAATCTTTCTATAAACTATGATTATCAAGACTTTAAAGCTTACCTGAATTTATTAATAGAAGAGGAAGTCTTAATATGTAAAGATGGTTTTTTTCTTGTTCCAACTTCCGAGTTTTCTAATATTGAGCGACGGGTTAAAGGCAATAAAGGAGCAGCTATAATGCTCCCTGAAGCATACAAATATAGTAAAAAAATAGCAGCTTTGCCTTTTATTGAAGGTGTTTGTCTTTCAGGAGGAATTTCAAAAAATTATTATGATAAAGAAAGTGATATAGATTTTTTTATTATTACCAGTAAAAATAGGTTATGGGTATCCAAAGTTTTGACAAAGATTTTTTATAATTTACAACCAGTAAAACGCAGAAAACAATATTGTATGAATTATTTTGTTTCTGAAAATAATCTGGAAATTCCGGATCATAATCACTTTGTGGCAACTGAACTTGCCCATCTTATTCCTACAGTAAATTATGATATATATAATAATATTCTGAAAAAAAATATCTGGTACAAAACATTTCTTCCAAATAAAAAAGAGTTTGACTTAGAAAATTGCCAAAAGAAACAATCAGGTATCTTAAAAAAATTCATAGAATCTGTTTTAGCTGGTAAATTAGGAGATATTATTGATAATTATCTTTTTAACTGGGGTTTAAAACGAATAAAAATGAGGTTTCCCAAACCAACAGAAGAAGATTTTGAGCTTAAATTCAGAACAAAAAAAGATGTGTGTAAAAGGCATGAAAAGGGGCATCAAAATAAAATTCTTGATTTATGGGATAAAAAACTTCAGGAATTTGAAAAAAATTATAATCCTTCTATCTTAAAATGAGATTACTGTTTACCCATAGCTACTTTTTAAGATTTGATCCCAAACAATTCAAACAGGCTATGCCTTATCCTCCGCTTGCAACCTTGTATGCTATAGCTCTTATGAAAGAACATGGGTATGATGTAAAATTTTTTGATACAATGTTTTGTCAAAATGCATCAGAAATCAATGATACTATCGATTTTTTCAAACCTGATATTTTGATAATCTATGATGATGGATTTAACTACCTTACCAAAATGTGCCTGACAAATATGCGTGAAGCTGCCCTTGAGATCCAAAAATATGCCACATCAAAAGGGTGTAAGGTTATAACCTCAAGCTCTGATTCATCTGACCATTATGAAAAATATCTGTTATCAGGAGCAAATTATATAATTATTGGAGAAGCAGAACAAACTCTTTTGGAACTTTGTGAAGCAATAAAGCATGAAGTTAATGAGAATATAAAATTAATTCCTGGTCTTGTATTTTTTGATGATTCAGGTATTTTTAAAACACCCAAAAGAGAAGTTATAAAAGATCTTGATTCACTCCCTCATCCAGCCTGGTCTGAATTGGATATTACTCCATACAAAAATATGTGGTTACAAAATCATGGCTATTTTTCTATTAATTTTGTTACTACCAGAGGTTGCCCCTACAAATGTAACTGGTGTGCCAAACCTATTTATGGTAACCGTTATAATTCACATAGTGCAGAAAATATTGTAAAACAAATAAAGCACTGGCAACAAATTTTCGGTTTTTCCCATATTTGGTTTGCTGATGATATATTTGGTCTAAAGCCCGGATGGCTAAAAGAGTTTGCCTATTTTACAGAAAAAGAATCACTCAAAATTTCCTACAAAATCCAAAACAGAGTGGATCTTTTAATGGAAGAAAATAATATTGAGCATTTAGCCCGGAGTGGTTGTACCATGATCTGGATGGGAGCTGAAAGCGGTTCACAAAAAATACTGGATGCCATGGATAAAGGTATAAAAGTGAAGCAAATTGTGGATGCAACCCAATTAATCAAAAAACATAATATTAAAGTAGCTTTTTTCCTGCAACTAGGATATCCGGGAGAAACTGCAGAAGACATTAAAATGACAATTGATCTGGTTAGCGAGCTTTTACCCGATGAAATCGGTATCTCGGTGTCTTATCCATTACCTGGGACAAAGTTTTATGATACGGTTAGAGAACAGCTAAAACAGAAAACAAATTGGACTGATAGCGATGATCTTGATTTAATGTTTAAAAATACGTATAAAAAAGAGTTTTATAAACAATTACACCGTTATATACATAAAAAATACCGAAAAAAAATGGCTTTAAAAGCTTTGAATAAAATACTTAATAATCCTTTGAAAATAAAACCGGATATTTTAAAAAATGCTTTATCATTGCTGTATCTAATACCAGGAGAAATTATTCAAAAGCAAAAATTAGTATCTATTGAACCGGAAATAAGGACAAAACTTTAGCAAGGTACTATTTGTCCATCAATAATCTCAATTACTCTGTTAGTTTTGTTTGCAAAATTTAAATCATGCGTAACGACAAGTATTGTTTGATTATGTTCATCATTTAATGATTTAAGTAAGGAATAAATATTTTTGCTGTTACCTGAATCAAGATTACCTGTAGGCTCATCAGCAAGTAATATTAAAGGATTATTTACTAATGCCCTTGCAATGGCTACTCTTTGTTGTTCGCCCCCGCTCATCTGTGAAGGCCGATTATCTTTTTTGTTTAAAATATGCACTTTTTCAAGCAGGTCAAGTGCTCTTTTTTCTGCCTCTGGTCTGGGAACCCTGGTTAACAGTTGAGGAATTAATAAATTTTCAAGTGCTGTAAATTCGGGCAATAGAAAATGAAACTGAAATACGAGGCCAATATATTTTTGTCTGAATTTAGTTAGCTCATTTTCTTTTAACTTTATGGTAGATTTTGAGTTGATTAAAATTTCACCGGATGTTGGAATATCCAGAGCTCCGATCAGATGTAGAAGAGTACTTTTTCCACTACCGCTCGGCCCCATAATGGCACAAAACTCTCCCTGCTTTATTTGTAGGTTAACATTGCGTAGAGCTTCGGCTTTAATATTTCCATCAAAGGTTTTGCTTACATTTTTTACTTCAATTAAATTTATGTATTCTGTCATATAAGTAGTCTAGCACCAACCAATTAGCAAAGCTAATTGGTTGGTTCATAGTTTTAAAAGGTACCGTACTTTCCTGTATTTACATCAGGAATTTTACAGATAACTCCTTCAAAGGAATCATAAGCCAAAGCGTTTATCTGCTCTTTTTTCTGAACCACTGAATATTGTAAGATACCTAGTTTATGTATATCATAACCAATATTAAGATTGGCATTAACTTTCATTACTGATTGAATTTTTTGAACCTGCATCGGGCTAATGGATTTATCAATGATCAGGCCACCTGGTTTAAGAGCTTTTACTACCTGTAAAAATTCTTTCCTTTTAAATAAACTATATTCAAGGGAATTTTTAATCCATTTTAAACCGGAAAAATCATTGTCAATATATGCTTTGGTATCAACAACAAGTGAAATATTTGCCATAAAGGCAAGAAAATCCTGAATATTCTCAAGCTTCTGTTTAAGTAAAAGTAGAGATATTTGCTTAAACTCATTATCCATCATTATTTGTAAATTAATACTAAATGTATTTTCTGGTAAATCAATATTTCCTGCCTTTTGCATCGGCCTAATATCTGGCATTGCGCCTAGTGATGCAAAAAGGAACAGATCCATATTAAAATTTTCATCGAGAACAATTATACGCTTTGATCCAAGGGCGATCATAAAAGGTACATTTTCAACTCCATCAAGGCACAGGCTCCAGTTTGAAGCGATTAAATCTGAGTCGTAAAATGATTCAAAGGTAATCCTGCCAATTATTTGAAGTTTCTCAATAATTTTTGAAATTTTTAAATCATATTTTTCAATACATGGACCTAATCTTTCTTCAGGATGCTCAAAATTTAACCCTTTCTCAAAAATCAAAGGCATTATTATATCATTAAAATCATTAATATAAGCATCATGCAGCTTTGTTATTTGCTCTTTATAAAATTTGAAACCAATTGCTGCCATCGTATTTCCAGAAATCCGTAAATTATCCAGAAATGGCTTATTCTTTTGAAGAGAAGGAATTTCATATCGCTCTTCTCTTAATGTTGTTGCAATTTTTTTTTCGTAAGATTGTAATGCTAAATCTTTTTGATTATTTGACATATTAATCAGAATAATTACCTTCGTTTTCAGAATCCATTTTTGAGGTATAATCCATCCTTAAACCAATAATGATAATTCCAATAAAGAAACCACAGTACTTAAACAAGGCTTTATTGGCGATATTAAGTCTACTGGTTTAATTATCAGTACTTCCTTTTGTAATATATAGGTATTAAATTGCACCGAGAGTATTTAAACTTAGAAAAGCAATTCAAACAAAACCTATATTTTCTTTTTCTTTGTCTCACATTTATCTTAGCAAATAACTTCTTAAGTTATAAAAAAACTTAAGTTATTTTCACAATTTAATTTTTAATAGTTATCAAATTGTGAAAAATGCAATTTGTAATAATGATTTTCTTATTGAATTTTTTGTCGTAAAATTGCATTTAATATAATTTTTATATTTTTAGGATTAATATGGCCCTACAAAAAACAATTCCTCTTGGTCAAGATGAAAAAGAAAAAATGGAGCAAATATGGAACTCTAACTTTATCTTAAAAAATATGGGTGTAAAAATAGATCTTTCTGATGATTATTTAATAAAGGCAGTACTTGATCCTGTTTTACCTATGCATCGGGGAGGCCTTGGAACTGCTGCTGTAAACGGAGTTGTTTTATCCGCTTTGTTTGATTTGACTATTGGGTTGGTCGGGATAGTTAACAGTCGTAATCACAGAACTGGTACAGTTCAGCTTAATATTAATTTTCTTAGGCCTGTCTGGGGAAATAGCCTGACTGTTGAAGGACGGCTTGTAAAACAGGGGAAATCTCTGGTATTTGCCAGAGGCGAAATTTTTGACGAAAAAAAAGAGCTTTGTGCAACTTGTGACGGAATATGCAGTATAGACTTTAATAAGCCTGAAGTTGAAGGCTTTGTAGCTATTTAAAAGGGGAACAGTCGAGTGATTAGAACCACTCGTTATTACAATTAAGCGATTATTGGTTAATTAACGTTTTCTGAGTATTCAAATAGGTTAAAACTTTTTTCCTTCCGCAAACTCCCCCCCCCGTCCCCCTCTCTTCAGGCTTTAAGGCCTGGAAAGAGGGGGAGCAAGGTAATAGAACTCATTATCAATCGTTTTCAAATTCCCCTTTTTGGTCAATTTCTTAAGCACCCCTCTCTTTGCAAGAGAGGGGCTTGGGGAGAGTTAGAAAATTAGGTAAATGCTTAGAAAAATTCTTATACAGGTGCTAATTTCGTCATCTTTTCACTGATTTCCCAAAGGCGTTTAGCCGCATCTTTATCATAAGAAGGACCAGATGACTTTTTCTGCTTCTTTTTTATAAAATATTTACCTGTAACATTTTCAACTTCAGGAGAGAGTGCCAAATATACTGAAGTTTCAGCTCCTTTTTCAGCGGAAATTAAAAATGGCCTTGCAAGTTTTACTAAAAAACCGAAAAATGTGTTATTACCACTGCCAAAATTAGTGGCAACTCCGCCAGGGTGAAGACAATTTACTGTTACTCCGGTTCCTTCAAGCCTAGAGGCAAGTTCATAAGTAAAAAGTATATTATCAAATTTTGTTTGCCCGTAAACTGAAACAGAACTGTATCCTTTTTCTCTGTTTATATCATCATATTTAATATTCCCCATTCTGTGACCCTCACTTGAAACATTTATAATACGTGAAGGAGCACTCTTTTTTAGTAAATCAAGCAAAAGATTAGTTAGCAGGAAATATCCGAGATGATTCAGGGCAAAAGTGTTTTCAATACCATCTACAGTTAATTTTCTTTCACCAAAAATGACTCCTGCATTATTTACCAGTACATCAAGTCTGTCATATTTGCTTTTAAACTGCTCAGCTAACTTATGTATCTCCTGTTGAGAAGAAAGATCTGCCAGCAGAAGCTCAACTTTATCATTTTTACTTTTTTCTTTTATATCTTTAAGGGCTTCTTCACCACGCCCCTGATCACGACAAACAATGACTAATGTTGCTCCTGATTTTGCAATTTCCAGAGCTGTTATTCTTCCAATTCCGGCATTGGCACCAGTAACAAGAAAAACTTTATCTTTCATAATAATATTTCCTTAAGACGTGAATATTTTTATAAAAGATACAATTATATTTATGAAATTGCAATATAAAAAGAAACCAAAGGATAAACCTCTAGTATTATCATTTCATTGCGGCAACTACTTTTGCCACGCCATGTGTTTCACTGGAAATAATCTTAAATCCGGCAGATGAAATAAGTAATTCCAAATCGTGTTTTACATAGTCTTTGTAGAAAGGCTCATGTAATTCTTTGGCAAATCTGTATATTGCATTCTCAATATCCATCCCATCAATTAACTGCACAGAATCTTCAATAACCAGTAAACCACCCGGTTTAATTACCCTGTACATTTCTGAAAAAACTTTTTGTCTTATTTCCATTGGTAATTCATGAAAAAGATAAACTGAAGTAACAATATCAAAAGAGTCGTTTTCAAATTCAATATTTTCGGCATTACCAGACATTAGGATTACGTTTGTGTTGTCTTTGAAATACTTTCTGGCAAAATTAATATAATAAGGGCTGAGATCAATTCCATAAATATTAATTTCAGGGTGTGCCTGCGTAAGCTGCCGTAGAAACCTGGCTGTACCGCAGGCTACGTCAAGTAATCTTATATCTCCCTTATTTTTACCCTGGAGAAACTTTGTAATATGAGGTATCATCTGTCTCCTCATAATATCAGCACCTCCCCAGAAAATTAATTCTACGGAGAGATCATAAATTTTCGCTGAGTTATCGCTAAAGTATCCATCTGACTGCCAGTGGAAGTTTCTCAAAAAATATTTAGGGAATTTTTCTCTATCTATTTCGTCAGGAAGATCATTAAATTTATTATTTTTTAGTTTGTTATACATTTTTGTAATTTCAAAAATGGCGGTTGGCAGGTTTTTTATATAATCAAATATGGGGAGCTGAAACAATAGACTCTCTGGATACATTCCTTCTTTTACATTTTTTATATCCTGTTCCAGAAGCCTTTCAAAACGTGATTCAAGAGCTTTTTTTTCTTCAGGTGTAAGTTTTATCGTTTTTTCGGGAGGTAATAATTGCCTGACCACCCATTGAGCGTTATCAATAGGGAACTTTAAAAGTTTGTGCTGAGTTTTATAAAATGTTTTATCTAATTCAAATGGTAAGCTTATCACGTAAAAGTACCTGCAAAACAAATATAATAGATATTTTTTAAGTATATTAAATTTTTTCTATCATATCAAAGAAAGAATTGTAACTATTTATCAAAATACTCTTTGTACCACTTATAATAATAAGTATTTCCCTCTTTTACAACATTTTTTTCATCTAATATATCTTTATTTTCCACTTTGATACTGCTTAACTCTTCAAAGTTGGTTTTATCAGGCAGGCCAGTAAAATCATACTGGTGAAGACCATCCTTACTGACAACTATTCCCTGATTATTATCATTAAGTATGATATCCATCGGATTATTTATTTCAATACTGGTAATCTGTTTTAAATTTAAAGGGTCTTTTGCATCAAATATTTTTAAGCCCGAAGAACCATCGCAGACAAAAAGATTTCCTGATTTAATCGCCAGTCCCCAGGGGTTAGTCATAGGATAGCTTTTTATTATTTTTGCTTTTTGAATATCAGCAAAATCTATGATATCAAGCTGATTAGTAAAATTTTGACATCTACTGCCACCTCTTAAAGTGACAAAAGCCTTATCTCCTTCAGCAACTACAGGATCACAACTTCTTGTATGCTCTACTTTGGTTATAAATGTTGGCTGCTGTGGATTGGTATTATCATAAATATATGCACCTGTACTTGAACCCATAAATAATTTATTTTTATATGAATAGATAGTTTCTATATCTCTTCTATTCCCATCAACTATTACAGTTCCAGCATCTGTTGGGTCTGCTGCTACTTTAATATTATAAAGATGAATACTTGAATTAGAAACTGTATATAGATAATCTCCTACTATTGAGAATCTGGCAAGTGAACCACCTTGCCCTGTATTTGGTACTCCAGTTGACTCTGTTTGTGGAGCGGCAACAGGTGCAGGTTGAGGACCAAAAAATTTTCCACAAACATTTTCCCTGAAATAAGGCCCTGTTCTTTTATAACCAATCTGTACACCTTTATCCCTATCAATATTAAAAGCTGAATTATTTGTAAATTCATCAATATAAATTCTTTTTGTTACATTAATTTTATTTATATCTGAAATATTTATAGCAACTAAATCTCCCATAGTATCAGCATATAAAATGTCATTTTTTATCGAAATATCTTCATTGAGAGGTATTTTAAGAAAAGCTTTGTTAACAGGTTTTTTAGAGTCAGAATTATCAATTATATGAACTCCATAATTCTGGTTATTAATAAAAATATAGTTTTTATACAGGTATATTTTTCCAGGCTTATTAATTGCTTTAGAATCAATCAAACCAATGTCATTTTTTAGTTTTTCCAGTGGCATGTATATAGGCTCATTTTTGTAATAAAAATCAATGCCACAGTTGCACGAAGAATTTATTAGCGCAATAAATGGAAGAGACAATATAAAAGATTTTAACTTCATATTTTATTTCAAAAAAAGACTTTTTATAATATAATCTAACTAAAATAATATCATTATTTACGGTAATCCAAAGTGCCAAAATTTATTTATAACACTATTATACTTTTTCTAATCTTTTTCCTGGTTTTTAATATCAACTCCTTTTCATATGCACAAACTTATAATGAATTTAAAATAGACAATAATTTTTTTGAGCCTTCTTCTTACAATCCTGTTAACTCAATTAATCCTGAAAATCCTGTTCAAGAAAAAGAAAGTCAGGTTTATTTTGATATTGGACAGGCTTTTTTTGGATATAGTTTATCAAGTTTATTGTATTTCCCTTTTATTCTTATTGTATTGCTTATGATAGGGGTCCCTTTTAGACTTATTTTGGATACTTTTAATATAACCAGCTTTCCTAATCTAAACCTGAATATATCATTTGAAAATGCGATTGCTTTCATTGCTTATGCAACATTTGCAACCATAAACAGCTTCTTTATTTATTATGGTGGAAAAAATAGAAAAGACAGATCTTATTTATATACTCTTGTCGGAAGTATAACTGGAGTATGCTTATATTTTCTAATTATATATCTGTTAGTAATAGGTGAATCTCTTATATTCCCTGATTCAGAGAGCTCAAATGTAGCAGGGTTTCAAAATATTGGAGTTATTTTTGTAATGCCATTTTTTGTTTCATTTATAAGTACACTTTTTTATCATTTAAATAAAAAGCCTTTAGAAACAAAAGTAAGCAAAGAGTCAGTTGAAATTACTTTTCAACAGTTTCAGGAAACCAGGAAAATACTGGACAGGATTAAAATCATAAAAGGTAATGTAAGTTATAATGTTTTGCAATTCTAACCAAAAATTTTATCCGTGTTTATCCATTTATCCTTCTTATCTGTGGTTCAGACAATTTAGGCTTTAAATCTCTTTCTCACCCTCTATGCGACATGAAATGACGGAGAGAGGGGGCCGGGTGGTGAGTTAAGAACTTTAACCAATATTTAAAACAAAATCTTTATTAATACGTTTATAATTGCCTCTAAGCAAAGGTAACTAATATACTTTGGTTAACATACTCTATTTTCTATTATTTAATTTAAAATTTTATGATTAAAGCAATTAAAACATTTTTTCTAATTTTACTTTTTTCTACAGTTTTTGTTAGTAAAGCTTATTCTGAAGAATCATGTTCTGACAGACTAAATAAGCTTACATACTATGGTGGGGGGATTCACACATTAAACATTTCAGATTTAAATACTGTTTTAACAAAAAGTAGCTATAAATCTTTTCCTACCAGCCTCTATTCTATTGGTGGAGGAAGTCGGTCTATATCGGGAAAATTAGTTACAGGTAGTGACTGGAATGTTTCTTTGGAAAACAAAAATCTGAATACTGTAAATGGTTTTAACAGCTATATTTCTTCATCAGCAAATATTCTTCTGAATGCTGGTTATATAATATTTTCAGCTGGAGATTTTAATGTTTATCCGATCCTTGGGGGAGGAATAGGCCGTATTACTATGGATATAGTAAAAGATGGAAAAGCACCAGATTTTAATGACTCTCTCTCTAAACCAGAAAAAATGACCAGTTTTTCTTCTCTAAGCCTCCTCCTTGATTTAGGTATAGGAGCAGATTATCTGGTTAAACTGGGAAAATCAGAGCCTAAAAAAGGGGGTATTGTTTTTGGTTTAAAAGTAGGGTCTATGTTCACTGTTTATCAAACTAATTTTCAGTTAAAAGGTGAGAGTGTTCCCGGAAGTCCAGCTATAAATAATAATGGGTTTTATATAAAGCTTTTTGCTGGTTACACTGATGGTATATTTGCTGCTTTATTTGATATGTTTTAATTTATATTATTAAACTCTTTTAAAATCATCTTCAACTCTTACTATATCATCTTCTCCGAGGTATTCACCCACCTGTACTTCAATAAGAACCAATGGTAATTTTCCAGGATTTTCTAACCGATGTAATTCGCCAATAGGTATATAAAATGATTCATTCGGTTTAATAGTTTTTTCTGTATTGGATGAGGTAACTAAAGCCGTACCGCTGACAACTACCCAATGCTCACTTCTGTGAAAATGCTTTTGTAATGAAAGCCTTTTTCCAGGTTTTACAACAATTTTTTTTATTTTGTATCTTTCTGATTCTTCCAATATTTTATAAGTTCCCCAGGGTCTGTGAGCGGTCAGATGAATACTATGAAGTGCTGAGTTTTGGTTTTTTAGGATTTGAACAACATCTCTTACTTTTGCTGAGCTGCCTTTTTTAGTCACTAGTAAAGCATCAGGAGTATCAACAATTATTAAATCTTCAATATCAACAGTGGCAATTGTTCGGTTACTTGAAAAAATAAGGTTATTTTTGGCATCTATATTAATATGTTTATCTGAGTGATTATTTTGAGCTGAATAATTCTTAAAATCTGTAAGTTTATTGGAAGAATAACCAAACTCACCCAAAACAGTTGTATTTGATTCATCTTTAGGTAAAACATCATAAAGAGACTCAAAGCTTCCCAGATCTGACCAACCTATAAAAGATGGTATAACCTTTACTATTTTACTTTTTTCCATTACAGCAAAATCAATGCTTTCATCAGGTATATTTTGCATATCTTTTTCAGAAATTCTCAGAATAAGAGAGTTTAGTGTATTCTTTTTTGCATTTTCATAAGCAATTTTACTTTTTTCAAAAATTTCAGGAGAATATTTTTTTAGCTCATTGAGATAAATTTTTACTTTGAAAGCAAAAATACCACTGTTCCAATAATAATTTCCTTTTTCCAGGTATGTCTTTGCTATTTCAACTGAAGGTTTTTCATGAAACTTTATGACATCTTCACCTTTAGCTTCAATATAACCATAACCTGTTTCAGGATAATTTGGGGTAATTCCAAACGTTACTATATAATCTTTTTCAACAAGTATTTTGGCTTTCTTCAAAATATTATTATATTCACTCAGATCTTTAATCAGGTGATCAGAAGGGGTTACTAGTACCAAATCATCGGGCTCAAGCTCCATACAGGCAAGGGCTATTGCTGGTGCTGTGTTTCTTCCAACAGATTCTAACAAATATTTTGAATTATTTAAATCTATTTCTTCCAGTTGATCAAGAGCCATAAAATATTGTTCTGAATTTAGAACAATAAACTGTTTATTACAAAAGTCTTTATTTCGTAATACTGTCTCCTGAAAAAGGGATTTATTATTTATCAATTTACAAAATTGTTTCGGCTCAAGAGTTCTGCTTATAGGCCAAAGACGTGTTCCAGAACCCCCTGATAATATTATATTTATCATAAGTGTTTCTCAAATATAAAATTAATTATTTAAAATTTTTTATAATTGCATCTCTTAAAAGATCAACATCAGGGTGAAAATCAATTTCAAACCAATCATTTTTCTCAATTTCTTTGACATCAATGGTAAGTCCATCTTCAATAAGAGAATTAAATATTTCCAGCCAAAATTTATTAAGATACTCTTTTTCCTTAACAAGTTGTGATACTTTATTTGTAAATAGTTTTCGGGATTTATCTCCTTTAATAAGAGTCAATCCTACAGACTCAGCATTTGTTTCTTCTAATGGTATATCTTTATGTACTCTGACAGCATTTTTATTACTATCAAGCTTAACTTTCATATCATCATCATCATATAAATCTTTGTAGTCAATGGTTAACTGGATAATTTCATTTTTATCAGAAATTATTTTGTTAAATACATTTTCTTTATAGGTATTATCTCCATTTGTGATGATAAAATCATCATTAATCATATAGGGAAATGCCGTCCACACAGAAACAAGATTATTCGTTATATCATAAAAAGGATTATAAATTATTGTAATAGGTATTTTACTTTTATAAACTTTAATTTTTGCTTCAATTTGCTCAGTTTTGTAACCGGTAATGATAAAAACATTATCAAATAGATTGGAATTAATCGCATTTTCCAACTGTTTTTCAAGTAAAGTAACTCCTTCACCT
The DNA here is from genome assembly GCA_964422885.1 of uncultured Candidatus Sericytochromatia bacterium. GTDB lineage: Bacteria > Cyanobacteriota > Sericytochromatia > UBA7694 > JACMQJ01 > CAYRDV01. The sequence continues at coordinate 3,220 of CAYRDV010000013.1, read as the reverse complement.
AAATCGATAAGAGATTTAGGTGTATTTTTGGTAAGGGGAAATAGCCTTGACCCCACCCCAGCTGCTAAAATAAATAAATTCATAATTTTTCTCTAATTAAAATATTCTCTGAACCAAAGTTCAAGGTTTACAAGCATCCAGATTTTTAAACCAAAATTATGTTGTTTAAACAATTCTGTGTTACTTAGTACATTCTCCAAATATGGTACATTATACAAATTTCTGGATTTTGCTTTTTGATCAAGCAAAATTTCTTTAGAAAAATTATTAAAATCGGAACCAAGCCATTTATGTATAGGAACAGGGAAACCCATCTTTTTACGCCATACTATGTCATAGGGTAAAGAATCTTCAAATGATTTCTTTAAAATATATTTGGGGATATCATATTTTTCGCTTATCTGATCGCTATTTTCTACAGACGCGGCAATTTTAGCAATAGGAGACTTCCATTTTAATTTATATTTTATCGGTATTGATGTTGAATACTCAACAAGTCTGTGATCTACAAAAGGAACTCTTGCTTCTACCGCTGTTGCCATAGTAGTCATATCTACTCTGTGTAATAATCCCACAATATGAAGCTTTTCAAAAATCCACATATATTTTGCTGACAAATCTTCAATTTTTTCTATTTTTGAAAAATGACCAGCAAATATGCTGTCTAGTACTTCGTCTTTTTTTAGCGAATCTGTCATGTCCTGAGACATAAAGGCTTCTTTATCAGCCCATGATAAATAACCATAATTATGAAGAAAATGAGCTAACTCACTATTAAGTTGTTTGTTTCCATATTTTTTACTCAAATTTTCTCTTAATAATTTTATAATTGAGTTATCATTTAGATTATTATCCTTTTCTAATTCTTTTAGTCTTATATAATCATACGGACTTCTGAATATACGTCCATAACCACCGAATATTTCGTCAGAACCTTCTCCTGATAAGACAACAGTTATATATTTTTTTAATTCTTTGGACATAACATGTAGTGCTGGTTCATTTGGTACTCCAAGCGGAGCGTCTTTATACCCGATTAGCTTTACCATATTATCTATATAATCGTCAGAGCTTAACACAATTTCGTAATGTTTTGTCTTATAATAGTTGGCAACCTGTTTTGCATAATCAAACTCATTAAAACCTTCTTCATCAAACCCTATAGTAAATGTTTTTACAGGTTCATTGCTGAATTTTGACATTATTGCAACAACAGCACTTGAATCAAGTCCTCCGCTTAAGTAGGCACCGATTGGCACATCTGATATCATCCTATATTTTACAGAGCTTTCAAAGAGCTTACGGATATTTTCGATATAATGACTCTCACCCAAATCTTCATTTTTCTCGTTGATTGGAAGTTCCCAGTACTGCCTAATTTTTGTCTTTCCATCAGAAATTTCTATATAGTGTCCGGGAAGAAGAGATTTTACAGTATCAAATAAGGTAAAATCGCTTATTGGATATCTATAACTAAGATAGCTCGAAATACCATTCATGTCAGGGGAATATTTAAAATTTGGATATTTTAATATTGCTTTAATTTCAGAGGCAAATATTAATCTGCCATCAAAATTGCTATAGTATAAAGGCTTAATTCCTAATCTGTCCCGGGCAATAAATACTTTTGAATTTCTTTTGTCATAAATTGCAAATGCAAACATACCAATAAATTTGTTTATACAATCAATTCCATATTCAATGTATGAATTAAGTATTACTTCAGTATCACTATTGGATCTGAACTGATACCCTTTTTTTAATAATTCTTCCTTAATTTCAGCATAGTTATAAATTTCACCATTAAAAGTTATACAGACATTATTTGTGATATCAAACATAGGCTGTTTGCCCAACACACTTAAATCAATTATTTTTAATCTTCTGTGGCCAAAAGCAATATTTGAATCTTTAAAAGTAGACCACTCATCAGGGCCTCTATGAAACATTGTATTAGTCATATTCTCAAGAAAAATTTGTTCAAACTCCTCAAAATTTGATAAATTAATTATTCCTACTATCCCACACATAAAGACCCTTTCTTATTTGTTTTTGTAGATATTTTTATTTACCCCATAAATTCTTATGGACAGCACAATTAACTGGGTAACAATTAATAAACAGGCAACAAGGTAAACATTTACTATAGGTATTATAAATAATAAAAAGAGTAAATGAGCAAATGATGCTACTACAACACTATAATTTGCATATTCTGGAAACCCCAATGAACCGAGAAGGGGGTAACCCAATAAAATTGCCGGGACAATAATAATTCCTAAGACTGCAAATATTTTTAGTAAATTTGCACAAACTTCCATTCCAGAGCCATATATAAAATAAATTATCGGGTTACTAAAAATGAAAGCTACTGTGCAAAAAATAGTGTTTACACTTAATATTACAATAAATAATTTTTTAAACATATTTATATTTCTATTTTTTGACATATATGGATATAAAGCACTATTTATTGGTTCATATATTCGATACAGTGCCTGAAATATTTTTTCTGCTGCAAAATATTGACCAGCATACGTATTATTTAAAAATATTCCGATATAAAAAGTATTAGAATTTGTATATATTGAAACAGCTGCTCTGGAAAGAAAGAATTGGGTACTATCTTTGAGTGTTGTTTTTAATTTTTCCCAACTTGGTAAATAAATTTTTAGATTAAAATCTTTTAATGCAAGGATAAAGCCAATTATCCCTGATAATAAAAAACCTAATGAGTTAATTATAGGAACATATCCATAATCAGATTGGTTTTTTATAAAGATAAAAATACTTAATGAAAATAATGTTTTGGCAACTATGTTAATAATAGTTGCATATTTCATTTTCTCCATACCAAGATAAAACCATGTTGGAAACAAGGACTGCCCAATAACCGTCCCAAAAGTCATTAAAAAGATAAAAAATGCCGGACGAGTTTTAAACAAGAAGTTCTCAACAGTTTAACCCTGCTTTCTGCCCATTTTTTACCGTAAGATTACAAGGCTAATGCCGAAAGAAAAAAGTTTTCCACTATCGCCAATAACAACAATAACTATATATTTATAATTTAATAACGACTACGATATATCGGGCTACTGCCCGTTATAATAACAACTACGATATGAAAACCACCATTCTAAAAGAAAATTTTAAAGAAGGACTGGGAGCCGTCGGCCGAATCGCCCAGAAAAATCTTTCTTTGCCAATTTTAAATTCTGTT
>CAYRDV010000012.1:0-34521 GCA_964422885.1 uncultured Candidatus Sericytochromatia bacterium | reverse complement strand
TATAAGTACGGAACAGAAAATTTCTGATAATTTATCTTTATTATCTCTGTTTATTGAAACCTGGCGACTTGCAGAAAGCTCAAAACCATAATCCGAAATAATTATAAAGTATTGGATAAATGCTTGTGAAAAAGCAATAAGCCCGAATTTTTCCACTCCAAGAATTCTGTTAAGGTAAGGAATTGTAATAAGTGGAACAAGATAAGTTGCTATCTGTAACAATAATAAATAACCAAAGTTAGAGGCCAAGTTTTTTTTATCTTTCTGACCTAACTTTTTTTTAATTGCCTTAAGCAAAATATACTGAACTCCTTTTAAACATAAATTATTTGGAGGTAATTTTGTAGTGTTATCTTTTATGACATATAAAGCCTGGACTGGATACGAATTATTTTAAAATTTAATATATATTAACTTGGCTCTAAGATTAAGATTATTATTTGGAAATAATTTTATACTTATTTTTGTTAAGGAGGAATTACTTATTTCTTAACAAAAATTATAGTTTTAAATGAGCTTTTTGAAAAATATTTTTATTGCGCATATACTTTTTTAGACTTATTATTAATACAAATTTACTTATGTAATCCATTATTTACTAGGGAAAAGTAAAAAAAAAATAATAAATTATTTTTTAGAATTTACTAAACTTTTATGCGTTACATTAAATCACTTGATGGTCTTAGAGGTATATCTGTACTTCTGGTTATTCTTTATCATTACAATTTTTTAGGTATAGGTTGGGTTGGAGTACAAATCTTTTTTGTTTTATCAGGATTTTTAATAACAAGTATTCTTATTAAAGAAAAAGAGAAAAAAAATCTAAAAAACTATCTAAAGGCCTTTTATTTGAGAAGAAGTTTACGTATTTTTCCTATTTATTTTTCTTATATTTTTCTTATTACAATTATTTTTTTTATTTTCAAAGTTCCATCAGTTTTTAAAGAACAATGGCTTTACGTTTATACTTATTCATATAATCTTGCAAAAGTGTTTAATCCTAATTTTGATACTAATAAATACTTTGGGCATCTTTGGACTCTTGCTATAGAAGAACAGTTTTATCTTTTATGGCCTTTTTTTATATTTTTTCTTAACGAAAAAAATTTAAAAAAATTTATTTTGGCTATAATTTTTATTGGCCCTCTTTTAAGATTATTAATTGGTCTCTTTTTGTTAAATCTTAATCAAAACATCGAATTTATTGGTGTATTTAATTGCTACTCTACTTTTACACAAATTGACAGTTTTGCATTTGGGGCTTCTATAGTTGTATTTAGACTAAATGAATTAAAAAAAACTACAAAATATTTCCTTATTATTTTATTTACAACATTTATTCTGGGAATTGTTAATTCCTTTGTTTTTAACCCTCATGCTGAAAATATTAGTATAACAACATTTGGCTATCCTCGTTATCTTAGCTTTAATTCATTTCAACAAGTATGGGGTTATACTTTATTTAATATTCTTTCAGTAAGTTTAATTTTATGCCTTTTGAAAAAAGATAAATACCTGATAAATATATTTGAAAATAAATATCTGATGAATATTGGTAAAATTTCATATGGAATGTACTTATTTCACTATCCTATACTAGGTATATTTGATAATTTGCTAAATTTTGAGCATAAAAGCTTAAAAGGATTAATAATATTTTTATTTTTTCTGATAGTTGTTATTATTGTAAGTGAACTTAGTTTCAAGTATTATGAAAGCAAATTTATTAAGCTAAAAGATAAATTTAAAGCTAAAGAATTAAATATTGTAAGACCATTGGAAACTATATCAGATTGAAATTTACCAATTGTCAGTTCTGAAAGGTATTGCTGGAAAACCATCTTTATTATATAAATTAAGAAAACCTGGATTATCAGCCCATGCATATCTTACTGCTACAGGATTAATTATATTATTTGCAGAAACAATCACAGAATTTCCTTCAATATAAGCATTTGCCCAATAAAATTTTTTATGAGAATCTGAAATTGCAAAGCCTTTTAACATAGGGCTATTATCTATTGCCATTAAACCTTTGCCAGTATTATCAAAGGAAATAATAATTTTATTATCTGCATATGATATGGATTTATAGATTGGGCCAGAAGAGTTAATATTTTGCCCATAAGCTGTTTTCATTGCAGAGATACCAAGTCTTCTGCCAACTTCTTGTTTATTTTGTGGATGAATATTATTTGCATCTCCTATATCAATAGCAGTTACTAAAGCGGTATTAGGTAAACTTAATGCTTTAGTTTGAGCTTCTCTTAGTTCGGCCCACTTACTCTGTCCTGGTTCCGGTTTCTCTTTTAGATAATTTGCCAATTGAACAAACAAAAATGGAAAATCTCCCAACGCCCATTTTTTTCGCCAATTATTTATTAATAAAGGAAATAATCTTTTATATTGTTCTGCTCTTTCTACATTTGCTTCACCCTGATACCAAATTATCCCTTTAATCGAAAAAGGGATAATTGAAGCAACCATTCCATTATATAAACCTGTTGGTGTAAGTTTTGTCAGATTTTGCATACCTTCAGGCGCTAGTGAGTTATATAACTTATTTATATTTTCACTAAAATCCTGGTCTTTAATCAAAGAATCTTTATCAATCCATGCTTCTATTGATGAACCGCTATAACTACTACTAATTAAGCCAATGGGTATATTTAGCTGATTATGGACATATCTTCCAAAAAAGTAAGCTGTTGCAGAAAAATTTTTGATGTTTTCACCCTGAGCTGCTTGCCATATACCCTTAATATCTTTATTTGTTAGGGAAATTTGTGGTGCTGCTGTAAATAAACGTATATTAGGATAATTTGCTATTTTTATTTCTTCACTGGCATAAGGAAATTTATTTATTGTATATTCCATGTTGGATTGACCGCCACAAAACCAAACATCTCCAATAAGAATACTTTTTATTGTTCGGATATTTTTACCTTTGATTACCATATCATATGGCCCACCTGCTGATAACTCGTTCAAGCTTATTTTCCAGCTTCCATCCAAACTGACTGTAGTTTTATAAGTTTTATTTGCAAATTCAATTAAGACATCCTTGTTTGGCTCTCCAGTTCCCCAGACTATATTAGCTTTGTTTCTCTGAATTACCATATTGTCACCCCAGATTCCTGATAATTTTACGTTAGCTGAAAGTTCTTCAGTGCTATTTTTTATTGAATTATCCGAAATAAGTGCTTGGCTCTCTTCAATTTTTTTTGCAGAAGTTATAGGCTTTTTCTTTGAACTATCTATATCAATTAAGTTAGCATTTGCGCTACAGCTTATAAGAAAAAAAATTGAAATTATTTGTAAGCAAAGTATAAATATTTTATTGATCATTCGTTATTTTGCTCTCCAGATAAAATTATTATTTGCATTTTCCAAAGCAGGTAAATTTTGATCTTTCTCAGAGACTAAAGGAGAATTATCACTCCAATCTACTGCTATAGATGGATCATTCCAGATAATACCTGCATCGTGTTCAGGCGAATATTCATTACTTGTTTTATATAATACTTCTGCAAAATCACTTTGGGTTAAAAACCCATGAGCAAACCCAACAGGAACATATAACATAAATTTATTTTCCTCAGAAAGAATAGCCCCAACCCATTTTCCAAAAGTCGGAGAACCATGTCTTACATCAACAGCTACATCAAACACTTTACCTTTTGTGCATCTTATTAATTTTGCCTGGGCCTTTGGCAGTATTTGATAATGAAGACCGCGCAATACTCCTTTGGATGAGAGAGAATGGTTATCCTGAGTAAATGAATCATTAATACCATTATTAACAAAATCGGAGTATTTATATGTTTCCATAAAAAAACCTCTGGAGTCCCCAAATGACTTTGGCTCAATAAGAATAACATCAGGGACTTCAAGTCTGGTAAATTTAAAAGGCATAATATTACTCCTTAAGTATATTTAGTAAATATTCTCCATAACTATTTTTTTTAAAGGGTTGAGCAAGTTTTTCAAGCTGTTCCTTATTTATATAACCAAGTCTGTAAGAAATCTCTTCTAAACAGGCAATTTTTAAACCTTGTCTTTTTTCAATAATACTTACAAAAGTAGATGCATCAAGTAAAGAATCATATGTCCCAGTGTCAAGCCAGGCAACACCTCTACCAATAAGTTCAACATTTAGCTTATTCAATTCTAAATATCGGTTATTTACTGAAGTTATTTCTAATTCTCCTCTATCAGAAGGTGTTATTGATTTTGCTATTTTACTGACATTATTATCATAATAATATAAACCTGTAACAGCATAATTTGATTTAGGTTTTTGCGGCTTTTCTTCAATCTCTATCACTTTTTTATTCTCATCAAAATTTACAACACCATATCTTTCAGGATCAGAAACGTAATACCCAAAAACAGTTGCTCCATCTCTATTTTCAGCGACTTTAGCTAAAAATTTTGGAAGACTGTGACCAAAAAATATATTATCACCTAGAATAAGCCAAACATTATCATTACCAATAAACTCTTCACCGATAATCAGAGCTTCTGCAATTCCTTTAGGCTCATCCTGAACTTTATATGAAAAAGTTAGGCCCAAATGGTTACCATCTCCAAAAAGCATTCTAAATGAATCCAAATCTTTTTCTGTAGATATTATAAGTATATCTCTAACTCCTGCGAACATTAAGGTTGCCAAAGGATAATAAATCATTGGTTTATCATATATTGGTAATAATTGTTTAATAGTTGGAATTGTTATTGGATAAAGTCTTGTTCCACTTCCTCCTGCAAGTATTATGCCTTTCATTTTTTCACCCAAATTTAAATATTAATGTTTAATAAACTTTTAGACTAAAATAGTATAAACTAAAATTTTGGATATTAGAAATATAATGATTCAGAATTGTGAAGAAATTAATTATTTAAATATTTGATAATTTCTTCAGTAGTCCTTTTACAACTATTTCCGTCATGATATTTATTAAATCTATTATTAATAATTTCTCTCTCTTTTTGATATTTCTCAGGGTATTTTATTGCTTCTTCAATGTATTTTATTGTTTCTTCCCAATCATAGGCTTTTGGACCCGGAGTAACCTCATCATAATTGTATAATAGTTCACCATTTATTGTAATAAAGTCTTCTTTATCAAATGGCGTAAAGACAATGGGGCGATTAAGTAGCAGAAAATCAAAAAAAACACTTGAATAGTCTGTTATTAGTGTATCAATAAATGGAAGTATAGAGTACAAATCCTGTTGGATTTCCTGATCATTTAAAAATAATATATTACTAAAGCTGTTTTTATTTTGTTCATTTTCAGCTAAGAATTTTTTTAGTTGTAAATAATGTGGTTTAAGTATGAACATTGCCTTAAGTTTTTTGAATTCCTCATTTATAAAATCAATATTTTTATTTAAGTAAGACATAATGTCAAACCCCGTTAATCTATAAGTAGGTAAATAACAAACTAAATTAAACCCATCATCTTTATATTTAGCGAGTTTTTTTTGAATATCTAAATTCATTTTTGAAACATCTTTATAAAAACTATCATTTCTGGGAAAACCTGTTACCCAAATATTATCGGTATTAAAAACTTTACTAAACATAACCTTTACATCATCTGAAGCCGCTGAAACAAAAGTTCTTGTGAAATCAACTTCTTTTCTTAAAAAAGGGAAGAAAACTGAAAGTTTTCTTTTTAATAAAAGCTCTTTTTTAATATGTTCTTTAGTATCCTGATAAATAACTTGTTTTAGGGGAGTACCATGCCATAATTGTACTAATAAAGCTCTGTTGCAGGTAAATTGATTTACATCTTTAATAGTATTGGATATAACAAAAACTTTTGCATTCATAGATATAAAATAACCTTTAAGACTATATTTGTGGTAAGTTTCATATCCTAAATTTTTTATTAAACTAAGTGTTTTTTTATCTGAGCCCAGCCATATTGCTTTGATATTAGGGTAATTACTATTCACATATTCAAACAAATATCTACTGTTATCTGAATAATTTTTTCCTGCCCAAGCTCCAAAGACCCATAAATTTTTATTTTTGGGTACAAAAAAGGAAAACCAGTATAAAGGTAAGTTGATAAAATAAATGCTCAATGATTTTAGTTTATGTAAGTATTTTTTTAATTTGTCCATTTTAAACATATATTCTTATCATACACAGGTTTTATAATTTAATCGTAACAAAGATTGAAGGCATAAATTGTTTATTAACTTACCTCATTATTTTAATTTTTACTTTTTCATTAGGCCTAAGTTTTAGATTTATCGTGTAAAGTAATAATTAGCAGAAACATTATACATATTTTCAAGTTTTGGAACAAATTAAATTAATGTAGGTCTAAAAAAAATGGTATATTATGTAATTACTAAAATTTGATACATCCTAATAAGTTATCTTAAACAAATTTTTATATGAGGAATTTATTTATGAATAAAATTAAAGTAATATTATTTTCTTTAGTTTTAACAATTTCTATTTTAATTACAAATAGTATTGCTGAAAATGAAAATTCATTGAGTGATTTACAGATAGGAGCTTTTTATTTTCCAGGCTGGGACAGTAAATCATGGCATTGGAATAGGGCAAAAAACCTTAAAGAATTTAAAGAACGTGAGCCTTTAGAAGGATGGGATAATATAGATAAACCCGAATATATGAAGAAAGAAATAGACTGGGCTTTTTCACATGGGATTAATTTTTTTGCTTTTGATTGGTATTGGAACTTTATTGATAAAAAAGAAGGGTTATCAACTGAGAAAATAAATCTAAATTATGCTTTATCAAATTTTTTGGCAGTAAATAATAAAATGTCTTTTTCTATTATGTGGGCAAATCATTATAAACTTCCAAAAGATATAAATGAATATAAAGTCATTGCTGATTTATGGAAAACAAAATATTTTAATAATAAATATTATTTAAAAACATCCGATAAAAGACCCATAATTTACTTTTTTAGTTTTCAACCAATTGTGGAAAGTATAGGTGAGAAAGGTCTGATTGAATTTATTGAGTATATTAAAGACAATACTAATGCCTATGTAATTTGTATTAATGATATTTACAACGATAATTATCAAAATAAAAAACTAAAACATTATGGTTTTGATGCTATAACTGGGTGGAGCTATCTATATTGGGTTTTAAAAATTCAAAATACTGGAGAAATTTCTTTTGATAAATACAAAACTGTGTTTAAAAAAGTGAAAGAAGATATTGAAAATAATACTGAAAATATAATTTATCCAACAATTATGATGGGATGGGATACAAGGCCCTGGATACGCAATCCTAAATATATTTTATCCGAATGTAAAGCTGATGATTTTGCCAATTTATTAAGATGGTCTGGTGAGCTTCTAAAAAATAAAAATTATAAGGAAAACATACTAATGCTTCAATCATGGAATGAGTTTGGTGAGGGCTCATATATAATACCAACCAAGAAAGAAGGTTTTTCTTATCTAGATAAAATAAAAGAATTTAAAGATAATTTGCTAAAATAAATATATAAAATGAAAGTTTAGTGTTTGTACTAAGGGTAAATAGAAATAAGCTATATTTACAATTATTTTTTTTAGTTTATAATGAAGTTTTAAAATTAAGGTTTTAAACCATAAATCATATTTATTTTATATTTTTATAATTAAAATGTTAAAAAATAAAAGTTGCATTTCATTTACAATTTTTTTATTTTTATTAAATAATTTATCTTGTACCTCAGTTAAAAAAGATATTGTTTCTATTAATTCAGCAAAAAATGAAAAAAATAAGATATTATTTATTACTACGAAGAAAAAAGAACCATTAATTTCATCATCATCTACACCATTAAAAGTATCTACTTCTTCATCAATAAAAGCGGACTCTGTTTCTCCTTTACCTAAATCAAGTAGTTTACCCTTAAATTTTTATAATCAGGAATATAAACCAGTTGTCGTTGCTCATAGAGGGGTAATAAAAAATATGTATGAACAGGTTCTTGCCCCTGAAAATACATATGAGTCTATTAGACAAGCTTATTTGTCCGGAGCGAATGTTTCAGAATTTGATGTTCAGCTGACAAAAGATCAAGAAGTAGTAGTAATGCATGATGAGTTTGTAAACAGAACTACAAATGGTACAGGGCAGGTTGGTAATATGACATTAGCTGAAATAAGAGAGCTAAGTGCTGGAGTTAAATTTGGCTCAAAATTCGCTTATGAAAAAATACCCACTCTGGATGAAATGCTTAATTTTGCAAAAGATAGGATCTCAGTAATAATAGATATTAAATTAGGTTTTTTTAGAGAAGAACGCAAAGTAATTCTTGAAAAAAAAATTCTTGAACTTGTTTTTAAATATAAAATGGAAAAATATGTTTCTATAATTACTTATGAAAATAAATCAGTAAATCGGATAAAAAAAATAGCTCCAAATATCCCGATAATTATTTCAAGCAGTTCTTTTAATGAAAATACCCCATTTATTAGTCAGGCCGATTATGTATCTATAGATTATAGATATTTAACTGACAAAATGATTGAATCCTTTCATAAACAAAATTACAAAATATTCACTTACACTGTAGACAAGAAAGAAATTATAGATGATTTAAAGAAAAAGGGTATTTATGGAATTATGACTACATACCCTGATTTAGTAATCAGCACAATCAATGGTAATAACAACTAATTATAGACTTATGATTTTGCTATTTTTGAAAAATCTGAAATAGCTTTAATAATTGCAGATATATTTTGAAATTTTAACTTATAAAATCTTTTAGTAATTCTTAAAATATTTGCAAGTAAAATAAATTTAATTTTGGTTTTATTATATTTATAAAAATACTTAAGAGCATTATGAGTATAATAATACTCAGCAAGATAACCTTTCCCAATAGATGTACTTCCTTTGTCATAAGAGACTGCATCAAGACAAACGCTAAGTTTTATATTATTCATTTTAGCTTTGGTACACCAATCTGTTTCTTCCCAATAAAGAAAATATTCTTCTGGCAGTAAGCCATTGATTTTGAAATTATTTGTGCAGGTTAATAAAGAACCGCCTGAAATAAAATCAATGGTATCCAAATTTTCTTTTTTTGTAATATGAGTAATAGTCCCCAAATACGGATTTATTTTAGAACCCCCATAAAATATAATTTTTTCCGGGAATAGATAATCTTTTACTGTTAATCCGATAATAGAATTTTGATTAGAATTGGCAAATTTTATTAAATTATCTAATGTATTATTTTCTATTACCCGATCAGGATTTAATAACCATATATAATCTCCATCATTTCTTTTTAAAATCATTCTTAAAGCAACATTGTTACCAGCCCCAAATCCTATATTTTCACCAGTCTGGATAATAATCAAAGGATTTATTTTTAGCTCTGAATTTAGTGATTTTAATTCTTTTTCCTTTTCTGTATTTCCTCCATTTTCAGCTTCAGTTTTAGAATAAATTATATAAGGAATAGGTTTTTTAATTTCAGGGTAATATAGATTTTTTAAGGGAATATTATCAGGGATATCGAATTTCAAATCACCTTTAGCCCAGGATTCAATAAAATTTATGGAATTATTTGGTGAATTATTATCAATTAAGACAATTTGATAGTTACTATAAGTACTTTTAAATATATCTTCAATACACTCAATACAATCAGACCAGCGATTATAATTTAAAATAATAATATATACTTGGGGTTTATCTGTTCCCTGAACCATTTTTAAATTATCCATAAGTTACCTTATTTAATTAATAATTACCTGTATTTAAAATACTCTTATAACCTTTAAACGTATTTTCTGCTGTTTTTTCCCAAATAAAGTTATTAAGTATATAAGACTTAAAATTTTCATTAAAAGGAGAATTATAGGCATTTAATATTGCATTTCTTATTGAATCAACATTATCAGGCTCACAATAAAAAGCATAATCTTTAAAATATTCCTCGGTGTGGCCCTTTTTTGTTATTACAATATTACAATTCATAACCGCTGCTTCAAGAGAAACAAGGCCTGTTGTTTCCATCCAGCTTGCAAGAATATTAACTTTTGCTACTTTATAATATTGGTTTAACTTTTCATGAGACAATTGCTCAATAAATACGACATTATCCCCGGACTCTTTTTTTACTTTGTTATAATATTTCATTTGATTTGGAGCAGGTTTACCTATAATTACAAGTTTAAAAGGTAGCCCCTTCATTGCTCTTACTACGTTTAACTGTGATTTTCTTCCTTCAATTCTACCTACACAAAGAACACAGCCTTCATATTGTTTTGCCTCATTAACTATTGTTTTCTCATAATCAAATAGTTCATGATCAACTGCATTGGGAATAGTAATATAGTTAGGGGTTTTTAAATTAAAATCTCGTTTTACATTATCCATTTCTCCTTCTGAATTTGGGAGAAAAAGGTCTACATTTTTCGTTATTTCTTTCAGAATATTGTAATATCCTCTTGTTAAGATATACATTCGCCCCTTGTTAAAGTTTCGGTATTTTAATGTTTTTATCAGGCTTTTTAAATATTGTATAGTATAAGGAGATAAAAGATTAAAAATAATTTGTGCTATACCACCTCTTGCTTTTCTTTCAAACTCTGTATAAATTACATAGATTGTTGACAAAGCCACTTTTTTATTCTGATTTTTAGCGTTCATTAATTGTGGATATATTTCTTCTGGAGTAGTCAAATTAAACAAGTGAATAATATTATAATCTTTTAAATTTGGTTCTAGTTCAAGGGAAATATCTACTTTTACACCTAATCTTTCAAGATATTCCTTTGTTTTAAGTATTTGCACTGTATCCCCACCTGGGCTAGTGAATAATCCTTCTCTTGATTGAAATAAAACCCTCATTATTCCTCTCCTTAAAACTACCAACAAAATGGCTTTTCATTTTATCATTACTACTAAAACTTTTGTTTCAATTTTAATATAAAGGTTGGTGAATAATAATTAAAAAAAATAAATTGGCTTGTTGGGATAAAGAAAAAATTTGCCTTTAATTTTAAGACATGCTTTTATTTAATTTTAATTTATTATTTATTTTATTTATTTCACCTGTTAATACGATTAAAACTGATGAAAGTGCAAGAATTTCTAAGTCATAAATAGATGGTAAAAAAAACATTTGAGTTATCGGTATCATCATATAGCATAATTGATGACTATTATTTAACATAATAATTATCAGGACAAAATATACATAAATAAATATAAAGAAACAAAAAATACCCATATCATAAATCAATACAAGAAAAGAACTTTCAACATTTTTAATTTTCCCTTGTTTATTAAATATTGACGCTCTAGGTCCAACAGAACCTTTTTCATAACCAACTAAAGCATATTCATCAAAATTTCTAAAAGCGTCATCAATAGTAGCCTGATGCCCTTGGATAGATGTGTCTTTAAGATTAATGTTAAGATCAAGCCAAATAGCAAGCTTACCTTTTGTAACTTCGTTAACAACAACAGCCCCACTAGTTAAAACAATTAAGCCAACTATTGAGTATTTAACAATAGTTGATAAATATTTTTTCCAATGAATTAAAAGAAGCAAAGAAAATGCGATAAATAAACTAAGGATGGCACTTCTGGAAAAAGTTAATAATAATATAATAATATCGATAAACATCATAAAATATAAGAATAAGTCATTTTTGAAAAAAATATTATACTTTTTTATTAAAATAAAATAAATAAATATAAAAAGAGCCATTTCTAACCCTAATTCATTAGGAGCTATTTGTGGCTCACCCATTCTTAATATATTCCCTCCTGACAAAAACCAGGCATTAGCAAGATTTGACTCTCTATTTCCACCAACTGGAATTCCTTTTAATAAAAAGAAAAAATTTGGATTATAAAAATAGTAAAAATAAATTAAAAAACCTAAAATACAAGTAATTAAGTTAATTATAAGAATATGATTTATTAATCTTTTCGCCTGCTTAAAAGTAATATTGGACAATATATTGATACAAGTAATTGCAAATATTATTGGTATAACGTACAGTCTATAATAATATAATCCTTCTATAATTTTGCCTTCAAAAGCTGAGACAAAAATATAAAACATTGAGAAAGACACAAAACCAAATATTAAAAAGTAATAATGTATTTTATAAAATAATTTATTTAATACCAAAAAAAACAATAAATAAATGAATATTTCTCGTAAAATAGTAACTATACTTGGTATATGTAGAATATTTTTAAAAACATCTGATGAAAATGAGCCAAAAGCGAAAAAGTAAATAACAAAAATAAAAATATTAAATTTTATATTGCCAATTTGTGATAAATATCTAAAAGGGTTCTTATTTGAAATTATTTGAGAATTATTAATAACTGATTCATTATTTTCATCGGAATCAGTAAATAACTTTGAGGACATTTAAATATTTTATCTTTCATAAATTTTAAATTACAATGAACATTAATTACTATAATTTAAAATTTAATGAGTTACAAATTATATTTTTTTGCAATTTAAAAATATTACTCCGATCATTTATAATATAATTATTCAGGTTTTATTTACAATAAATTTCTATTAAAATAAAGGGAAAGTTTAATAAAAGTGGTTAGGAATTTTAAGATAATCTTCACATTTTTATTATTACATTTTGTTCTAAATAAAACTATAGTTATGGCTCATAGAGGTTTCAGCAGAATAGCACCTGAAAATACATATGAGTCTATTAGACAAGCTTATTTATCCGGAGCAAATGTTTCAGAATTTGATGTTCAATTATCAAAAGATGAAGAAATTGTTCTTATGCATGACGAGTTTGTAAATAGGACAACTAATGGAACCGGGCAAGTTAGTAATATGACGTTATCAGAGTTAAGAGCATTAAGTGCAGGAGTTAAGTCTGGCCCAAAATTTGGATTTGAGAAAATACCCACTTTGAATGAAATGCTTGATTTTGCGTTTCTTACAACAAGGAATCAATAAAGAAAAGGGAAAAAATTGGAAACGGAATTTAAGCTAAAAATAGGTATTTTAGGAACCAGAGGTATACCTAACAACTATGGTGGTTTTGAACAATTTGCCGAGTATTTATCCACAGGATTGATTGAGCTTGGGAATGATGTTTATGTTTATAATTCACATGACCATCCATATCAGGAAAAAAGCTGGAACAATGTAAAAATTATTCATAAATTTGATCCAAGTTATAAAATAGGAACTTTTGGGCAGTTTATCTATGATCTTTTATGTACTATTGATACCAGAAAAAGAAACTTTGATATTATTCTTCAACTTGGGTATACATCTTCCTCAGTATGGAACTGGCTTTTACCGAATAAAAATACAATTGTAACAACTAATATGGATGGGTTGGAATGGAAAAGAGATAAATATAGTAAGCCTGTCCAAAAATTTCTTCAATTTGCAGAATATCTTGCTGTGAAAATGGGAGGATTTTTAATTGCTGATTCTATAGGGATCCAAAATTATCTAAAAAATAAATATAATATAGACTCAACTTATATACCTTATGGAGCTGAATTAATTAATGAGCATGATGAAACTGTTTTAACAGATTATAATCTTAGACCATTCGGATATGATATTTTAATTGCCCGCCTTGAGCCTGAAAATAATATCGAAACTATTTTAAAAGGTATCTCAGAATCTGGAATTGAACGAGATTTTGTTGTGGTTGGAAACTATAAAACTGATTACGGGAATTATATTAAAAATAAATTTACTAATAAAAAAATAAAGTTTTTAGGAGCGATATATAATAAAAATGTAATTGATAATTTAAGATATTTTTCAAATATCTATTTTCATGGACACACTGTTGGTGGTACAAACCCATCTCTCTTAGAAGCAATGGCAACAAGTTGCCTGATATGTGCTAACAAAAATGAATTTAATTTTGCTATCCTGGGCGAAGATGCTTATTATTTTGAGAATTCAGAACAAGTATCTTCTACTTGTTTAAAAGTTAATAATAAAATGATGGAAGCTGATAAAATAAATTCAAATATTGAAAAAGTAAAAAACTTATATTCATATAAAAAAATTATCAATGATTATTTTGAACATTTTATTTATATCAAAAAATTGAAAAAGAAACTCTTTGCTCACAAGCTTTCTACATAATCTTTTACACTTTCTTGCCATGAAGGTATACTTATGCCTAGTAAATCTGAAATTTTTTTATTATCCATTGGCGAAAATTCAGGTCTTTTTGCTGGTAAATTAAAACTTGCTATTGGTACAGGATAAACAATATTTTTCAGGTTTAATGAATTTGTTATAAATTTTGCTAATTCATACCTTGAACAATATGAGCTGCTGGTCAGGTGAAAAAGCCCTCTTACTTTTTGTTCAATTGCTTTTAAGGTGACATCAACAATTATTTTTGTATGCGTAGGTATAGAAACTTCATCTGATGTAACTTTTAAAATATTATTTTTGTTTGACCATTCTAAAAATTTATAAATGAAATTTTGTTTACCATCTCCAAAAACCCAACTGGTACGAAAAAGAAGCGAATTATCTAAACTTTTCATAACAAAAGCTTCGCCTAAATATTTACTTTTTCCATATTGACTAAGAGGGTTTACAGAATCAAGTTCTGTATATAAGCCATTTTCTTTTTTGCCATCAAAAACATAATCAGTACTAAAATGAATTAATAACGAGTTAAATTTTTTACCTGCAAATAAAAGGTTATGAACGCCTAAAGCATTGCTTCTGTAAGCTTCATCAAAGTTTTTTTCTGCCAAATCGACCTGATTATAAGCAGAGGCATTTATGACAATTTCCGGTTTAATTGCTTCAAAACACGAAATAACATCATTTAAATTACTTATATCCAGCTCTTTGTGATTAAATGCAAAATATTTATTGCCTGATTTATCGAAAAATTTTAAAAACTCTTTTCCTAACTGCCCATCTTTGCCAATAATCAAATATGTCATTTAATATGCCTTTTTCCAATATTCTTTCAGAACATTAAGTTTATTCTCTATCCATTTATTATTATCCAAATACCATTTAACTGTTTTTTCTATTCCATCTTCAAAATTAATTTTTGCTTTCCACTTTAGCTCATTGTTTATCTTATCAAAGTTTAGAGAGTATCTGTAGTCATGTCCAAGACGATCTTTTACAAACTCAATAAGATCTTCTGATTTTCCTAAAATTGCTAATACTGATTTAACAACATCGATATTTCTTTTTTCCTGTCCACTTCCTACATTAAATATTTCATTTACATTTGCCTTATCTAATATTTCAAAAACAGCTTCAGCACAATCTGAAACATAAAGCCACTCACGAATATTTTCGCCTTTACCATAGACAGGAATTCTTTGGTTATTTAATGCTTTAATAATAATTACAGGAACAAGCTTTTCTGGATATTGCCAGGGACCATAATTATTTGAAGGTCGTACTGTTATTACCGGAACACCAAAAGTACGATAATATGCCCGACCAAGCATATCAGCCGAAGCTTTACTTACTGAGTAAGGAGAATTAGGAATAATAGGTGTTGTTTCAAAAAACTGCCCTTCTTCTCCAAGTTCTCCATAAACTTCATCTGTTGCAATATTTATAAATTTTTTAAGATTATAATTCCTGGCTACATCAAGTAATACCTGAGTTCCTTTGATGTTTGTTTCAGTAAAAGGATAAGCATCAATAATACTTCTATCGACATGTGTTTCTGCAGCCCAATGTACAACTACATCAGGTTTTTCTTTATTAAAGATGTATTCAACAAACTCTTTGTTTGTTATGTCTGATGTATAGAAAGATATTTTGCCTTCAACCGTTTTAAGTCTCTCAACATCTCCAGCATAACTAATTTTGTCAACAACTGACACTTTAAATTCTTTGGCTACAGCTTGTCTGACAAATTCGCTGCCAATAAAACCAGCTCCACCGGTAACTAAAATTTTCAAAACAATCCTCCTAGTATAAATGTTTCTTAAAAATTATAACTTTAATTTTTTTCTAAATAATTTATTAACATATTATGTTATATATTTCATTATATTAATTTTCAAGAATTATTTTAGTTTAATGTAAACTGTTTTAATTTTAAGATTAATAAAATAAATCCCCGAGTACAGGGCCCCTGTTTGTATTAACACCAAAGCAGAGCTTTGGAAACAAAATGAAATTTTGTTTAACCCGAAGCAAAGCTTCGAGGTATTATTAATAAAATAAAGTATAATTAAATGAGTTTTTAATATAAAGATAATTGGTAAAATGGAAAATAATTCAAATAGCAGTCAGAGTGAAGATTACAATGATTTTAGTATTAGTTCTAAAGAAATAGAGGAAAAAGTAAATTCTTTAGCAGACTTTGTTTATTTTTTTCTAAGCATAAAAAAAAGAATAATTTTTTCTGTTTTTTCCATTACTGCAATTGGTGCAATTGGTTTGTTACTCTATCCAAATCATTATATTGCAACTGCTTCATTTATTCCTCCTCCTGCCGAGATGGTTTCAGGTTACAATGATTCTGTTTCTCTCTTAAGTTTGTCATCAAACCCTTTGGGCCTGATGCCAAAATTTGGTGGTTTTTTTGGAAAAGATCCAAACAGTCTTTTTGTTGATGTTTTAAAATCAAGAAAAATTCAGGAACCTATAATATATAAATTTGAGCTTATGGATGAATTTAAAGCTGATTCTATTGAAAAAGCTTTAATAATACTTGATAAAAAAGTAGAAATTGAAAGCTTAAATGCACTTGTAATTATTAATGTTGAAACAAAAGATCCTGAGTTATCTTCTAATCTTGCTAAAGAATATCTAATTCAACTTTCTGACCTGTTCGGAAAGTTGAGTAAAGATGAAACCTCACGTGGTATGAAATTTCTTGAAGAACGCCTAACCCAGGTTCATCGAAATTTAATTTTAGCGAGTAAAAAACTAAGTGATTTTCAAATAAAAAATAAAATGGTTGACGTGGAAAAACAAGGAATGGCTCTTATAGATAGTATCGCACAACTTCAAACAGAGATTATTATTGCAGAGTCAGAGCTAAAAAGTCTAAAAACAACCTTTACTGATGAAAGTCCCAAGGTAATGGGACTAAAAGCCAGAATCAGTATTTTGCAAAAAGAGTTAAATAATATAAAAGGGAAAAATGATTCTAAACATTTTAATAATAAAGACGTATTTTCAACTGATCTTAATCTTCTTGATATTCCAAGTTTTGGTATTGGTTATGTTGAGTTATTAAGAGATGTAAAAATAATGGAAGAAGTTTTTATTTTATTAAATAAAGAGTATGAGCTTACCCGAATTAAAGATGCAAAGGGAGAGCTAAAATTTAAAATAATTGAAGATGCCCCTATACCTACAAAAAAATCAAAACCGAAAAGAGCTATGACTTTAATTGTAATATTTATTCTCAGCCTAATATTAAATTTTTTCCTTGGTCTATTCAGCTATGCTTTTTTTAAGCTAAAAACCTTTTCTCCATCTACTTATGATATTTTAACCAAGCTTAAAAGGAATTTTTTTAGAGAAATATTTTTCTTGAAAAAGATTCCATAAATTAAATAATATTTAAAAACCCTACAATTTGTTCTCAAACTTAAAACCAAAGTTAAAATCAGTTAGTTTAACCATCACTAATTTAGCACTTATGCCATAAAATGGGCCGATATCTATTCCATAATTAAAATAGTTAGAGTCATACTCTGCTAAAAAAGACACTAGAGAAAATAACTTGGGGGTTTCAAGAGCTCCAAAAAAACCATTTATTCTATAATCTTTATTTAATTGGTTTGTTACTTTTGCTTCAGAAACATGAGAGAATCCAAAAGGTATTTTTGGAGCATAAGAATAACCAACATTAATTTTAAAATCAAAAATATTTTTACCAGCAGCTAAATAAAAAATTTGCTGATTTGAAGTAATAAGAGCTCCTCTGTTATTAATACTTGAATTAGAAACTATATCTCTTCCTCCTATTGCAAGAGATGGAAAATAGTCAAGATCTTCAAGAACCTGAAATTTAAAAAAAATACTTCTATCAAATGAGGATGCTTTTAGATAGGGGTTATCCGTGTCCTTGCGACCCGTAAAAATCTGATTATAGACAAGACCTACTTCTACCCGGGGAATAAACCCCAAAGACATTGAGTAAATCAGGTTGGGAGTTCCAACATATACAAAAGAACTTTTACCATTTAAATAAGATAAATTAAAATCAATCTTTCTGTCTTTTATTATCTCAGAGCCTGGGCAGACAATAAACCCTGAATCTCCATAAAAACTTGAACTGGCTACAGATTTATCTATAAAAAAATTGCAAAGAAAAATAAAAAGAATAAAATACTTTAATTGGTTTAAAAAAAATTTCATAACATTCCCTTTAAGTTGTATAGCTTTTATAAACAGTTTGAATACCATCTTTTAATTTAATTTTTTCTTGCCAGCCAAACCTTTTTAATTTAGTTATATCAAGCAATTTTTGCATTGTTCCATCAGGTTTAGTCTGATCAAAAACCAAATCACCTTTATAACCAACAATTTCTTTGATCAACTCTGCTAACTCCTTAATGCTGATATCTTTACCAGAGCCAACATTAATATGAGTATTTCTTATTTCTTTTGAAGATGATGCCAGGTCTTTAAAGTTAATATTATTAAGAATATAAATACAGGCATCCGCCATATCATCACTATGTAAAAACTCTCTGCGTGGTTTACCTGTTCCCCATATAGTTACATAATTTTCTGTTATTCCATACTTTTTAAGTACTGTTTTAGAGTGTTCAAAGCTTTCCAGATTTAAATTTTTATTTATATCATCAAACCTTTTCTCTGAAAGCAATTTCGCCAGATGAATTTTTCTGATCAAAGAGGGTAATACATGTGCCTTTTCTAAATCATACCGATCATTTGGCCCATAAAGGTTTGTGGGCATAAGCATAATAAAGTTTGTCTCATATTGAAGATTATAACTTTCACACATTTTCATCCCGCTTATCTTGGCAATAGCATATGGTTCGTTAGTATATTCCAATTCACTTGTTAAAAGGTATTCTTCTTTTATTGGTTGTGGACAATTTTTGGGGTAAATACAACTACTTCCTAAAAATAATAACTTTTTTACATTATGTAAATAGCTTTGGTGAATTATATTATTTTGGATCTGTAAATTATCATAAATAAATTCAGCCCGATAAAGATTATTTGCCAATATTCCGCCTACTTTAGCTGCGGCAAAAATTACATAGTCAGGTTTTTCTTTTTCAAAAAAGTCTTTGACTTGCTGCTGGTTTATTAAATCCAATTCTTCATGTTTTTTGGTAAGGATATTGGTGAAGCCTTGCTCATTAAGGTTTCTGGCTATTGAAGAGCCAACTAAACCAGTATGTCCGGCAATATAAATTTTACTTTTTTTATCCATCAAGCTTTCCTATAAATTACAAAATAAAAAAACGATGAAAACCTAGGTGAAAAGAATAATACAATTAAATAAAGAATAAAACAATAATCATTTGGGCTCACATTACCAATTTATAAACCTTTTAAACTTCATAAAAAAGTATCATAAAAGTAAATTTTTATAGTGTGTAATTTATTTGAAAAGTGTGATTTGGATCTTTTCAAAACATTCCCTAATGTATTAAACTGATAAAATTGAGTTTAATTATTTTTTTGTTCTTATTGGTAATGAAAAAAAATAGTTTAATAAATTATTTTGTAGTTTTAATGAAAAAATTTATCTAGCAATATATTAATGTTAGTGTTAAACTATCTAGAGTATTTATTAAGAAGGATAAATAATTGTTTTTAAATCGAAGGATAAATAAGCTTTATTAAGTTTAAGTGAAACTGTATTTTCGAAACAAAAAATATATTAGGGGTTGTAAATGGAAAATTTTATTCTAGCTTTTATTTTATCAGTAATCGCAAACATATTTTTAATAAAAATTGCTGATAAATATTGTTTCTTTATGGATCCCTTAGCTAATCAAAAAATACAATCCTTTCATAAAACACTGACTCCAAGAGCTGGAGGTATTAGTATATATTTATTATCATTAACTATTTCATATTTTATTTCTAAAAATATGTTTTTATTGGTTCTTTCTTTTTTTCCAGCCTTTATTTATGGAGTATATGAAGATATTAAAGGCAACACCCCTCAAAAAATAAGGCTTTTAGTAATGGCTATTTCGGCATTACTAGCTTCACTTTCTACCGGACTGACAATCAAATCTGTTGGTTTTTTTGCTATTCCTGAGTTTATGCAGATACCATTAACGATATTTGCTGTAATTGGGATATCCAGTGCTCTTAATTTTATTGATGGTTTAAATGGTCTGGCCTCAGGAGTGGCAATCATAACTTTTGGGTTTATTGGTTTGTCTGCTTTGTCTATTGGGCATAATGAGCTGTTTATGGTGATGTTTTATTCTGCTTTTATTATGATGGGATTTTTTGTTTTTAATTTTCCCTTTGGACGTATTTTTCTTGGAGATGCAGGTGCTTATTTTCTTGGTTATCTCTTGGCTGTATCATCTGAAGCTCTCGTATTTGGAAATAGTCAGATCTCTCCCTGGTTCCCAGCAGCTCTTCTTGGCTACCCTATAATTGAGACATTATTTACAATATGGAGAAGGTATCGCCGGTTAAAAACCAGAGGAATAAAATTCTTTAAAGCAGAAAAAGTACATATGCATTCTTTACTTTATCTAAGAGTTTTTAAAAATAACTCGCTTGCTTCCTTTGCAATACTTTCATTCTTTACTTTATCCGGGTCAATTGCATATTTGTTTAGGACATCAACAATTGCCTGTTTTTTGTTATTTTTAACTGAAGCAGCAATTTATCTATTCATTTACCGTAATATTGTGAACTTTAAACTTGGAAAATTAGTAATTGCAGTTACAAATATGGCTAAACAACCAAGTCCAAGCTATACAGAGCCCCCAAAACTACGTTTTAAAGATTCAAAAAATATCAGTTTGTAATTCTAACAAATTAAGTTAATGTTCGAGTTTGGCAAAAAAACCTATATTATGGGTATTTTAAATGTTACTCCTGACTCATTTTTTGATGGTGGGAAATATTCAAATCTGGAAAATGCTCTAAAGCAGGCAGAAAAAATGATAAATGATGGAGCTGACATCATTGATATTGGAGGAGAATCAACCAGACCTGGCTCAGAGCATGTAACAGTTGCAGAAGAATTAGAACGTGTTTTACCAGTTATCGAAAAAATAAAAAATATTGGAGTGCCAATTTCAATTGATACAACAAAGGCGATAGTAGCGGAACAGGCTGTAAAACTGGGTGCAAAAATAATCAATGATATCAGTGGCTTAACTTTTGATCCTGAAATGGTAAAAGTAGTGGCTAAAACAAATACTTACACTGTTATTATGCATATTAAAGGTAATCCTAAAAATATGCAGTTAAACCCATCATATAATGATCTGATTGGTGAAATAAAAGAATTTTTTCAAAAAAATATTGCTCTGGCTTTAGAACATAATATTTCCAAAAATAAAATAATTCTTGATCCGGGAATCGGCTTTGGTAAAACTGTTGAACATAATTTGGAAATACTTAGGAATTTAGGGCTTTTTAAAGATATAGGATTCCCATTACTTTTGGGCACTTCCAGAAAATCTTTTATTACAAAAATCTCAGGAGTCCCTATTGAAGAAAGGCTTGAAGGCTCAATTGCTACGGCTGTTACTGGAGTAGCTGCGGGAGTAGATATTTTACGGGTTCATGATGTAAAAGAAACCAAACGGGCTATCATGATTGCTGATGCAATTTATCGATAGGTAAGTAGTAGGTAAGGACAGAACAGTGTTCTGTCCTTACCTATTTTAAAATATCATTCTTTTTTAGCTCATCTGCTATTGAAAAATAAAGTTTACTTTTGAGAGTTCCATAGATAAAAGGGTCATTTATCCAGACAAAAATATTAAAAATAAACCCTGTTGATATCATTTCAAATTGTACTGATGGTTCTGGAGTACTAAGAACATCAGGTGTTTTCCTGGAAATATCCAGTAATAATGTTTGAATAAAGTTAATATCTGCACTGAATGGAATGTTAACTGACAATTTTACTTTTATCAGCATTTCTTTATAAGTCCAGTTTGTAATATTTTCAGTAATAAATTTGGAATTTGGAATAAGAATAAATACATTATCCAATGTTTTTATAGTTGTATTACGGATAGCAATATCAGTAACAACACCAAAAACATCTTTCCCAACTTCAATAAAATCACCTTTTTTTATTGGTTGTTCAAGTAAAATCAATATTCCCGCAACAAAATTTGTAACCAGATTTTGAATTCCAAAACCAATTCCAACAGCCAAAATTGCTCCACCTGCCATTAACGCTGAAAGATCTATTCCTAAAGTTTGTAGAGCAATAAGTATGCCAATAGTATAAATAACATAATGAAGTATTTTATTGATAGAATCCTGACGCCCGGCATCGAACGAAGCTTTTCTAAAATAAGTAGAGGTAATTAATTTACTTATTCTTCGGGCAAAAATATTACTGGCAGTAATAATAAAAAAGAAAATAAAAATTGCCCAGACAGAAATATCATAATTTTGAATTTTAAATAACGGATATTTCAAAAATTCATTTATTTTAATTAGTTCATCAAGGTAGATCATATTATATTGTGTGATAAATTTATTATATTTTTCATGTAGGGGTTTGATTTACCTTTAGGGTATGACCTTCAGGATTAAAGTATTATATCCTTTCGGCCTAATCAAACCCCTACATATTAGATTTTAATCTGGCTACCCAGATATTCTTTAATACCTTTATAAATTGCTGATGCCACTTTCTTTTGATAGACTGATGAACCTAATAACGCTTCTTCGGTCGGATTTGTAATATAACCTATTTCAATAAGAACAGATGGCATTGCAGTTTTTCTGATTACAAAAAAGTTTCTGACCCTGATACCCCTATCTGGAGTACCTAATGTTTCTATCATATTTTTATGGATTATCTTTGCAAGATTTGTGCTTTGTGGTGTTCTGAAATAAGTCTCAACACCCCTTGGACTGCTTCCATCCATTGCATTACAATGCACACTGACAAATAAATCTGCTTTATTATTATTGGCAACATCTACTCTAGGCTGAAGAAGTATTTCCGAATCATCAGCTCTTGCCATTAATACAGCCATTCCGCTGTCAATAAGCATTTGCCTTACATAATAACTTACATTAAGAGTTACGTCTTTTTCTCTTGCCCCTTTGGAACCTATTGCTCCAGGGTCATTACCTCCATGACCAGGATCAAGTACGATCAGAAATTTTTGCTGAGGTGAAGGTGAATAGGCATAATTATCCAAAAGTCTGACTTCAAGCATTTTTTCATTTAACAGATTTTCTTTATAGGAGATTTTTTTCTTAAGTTCCAAAACGATCCGAATACCTTCAGACTGCGACTCACTTTTGTCAATATACCCAAAGCGGACTCTTTGAATAAACTTTGAGTATTTATTGGAAAAAGGGTCATCAAAACCTGGTATATTCGTTCCAAATGTATCTATAACTAATCTGTCAGGATTATCTAATTCAAAAATCTTATATTTTAAAGCATTTTTTGCGGATGAAACAAATATTTTAGCTGCCCGGTCCCCTTCATCTAGATCCATAGAAATAGTGCTATCATCAACAGGATAGTTTTGAGCCATTTGTTGTAAAATAACTATTTCCATCTTGTTTCCTTCCATTACAGGTCTTGCTGAAAGCCTGTAGTTTGGTTTTAATTTAAAAGTAAGAAGGGAATTATTATTTATTTCTTCAATTCTTATATTTTCTACATTTTGTTCTGGTTTAAAAGGAATATCTTTTATACCACTCATGCTAAAGTCCAAAAGCTTGAGTGAATAAGTATCAGGCTCAGAAGATTTATTCAGTTCATAGGTTATTTTGTCTTTTCCTGAAATCAGCAATTTATTTTCATTAAACTCAAATGTCTCAATATTATTTTTTGGTTTTTTTGAGACATGTTTATTAATTGAATTATTATCAATTGTAATGGGTTCATTCCCAAATTCAATAGCTGTAAGAATTACATTTTGTTTATCATTTTCATTGGCTACTCTCATCTCAAAATCAATGTGTTTTGTTAATTCAACACTAACTCTTGAAATAGAAGGGTTGGAGCGAAACTGGGAAATTCTGATTTGTTTTATAAAACCATCATGTACATCTATTTTTTTTGAACCAGGCTGAAAAACAGTCGAAGGGAAATCTATAACTACTCTTGGCGGATTATCCATATTTGAAATTTCAGGTTTGAGCTCTTTACTTGTTTTAATAACAATTGTTTTACCAATAGGCTCATATTCTACATCAAATAATCTTAAATCCTGAGCATGGCTATTGATGGGAAAAATAAAAAAAGATAATAAAAAAATTAAAACTGAAACAAATAAAACCTTTTTTTTCAATTGTCTGTACTCCTCTAACACCTAATCTTTTGCTCCACCGACAAAAAACTCAATTCTATTTATTTCTTTTAAAGGATCTGTCTTTTTGAGATCAATAATTTCTTCATTAGAGTAAGGTGTAATAAATTTTACTGTGTCAAAGACATTAAGATCTGAGATTGTTAATAATACTGCTTTTTTTGAGTCTTCATAAATACTCCTGGATATTTCCTGCTTACTTTTTAGTTCAACATCAATATGATTGAGATTAACCGCTTTAATAATTATATCAAGAGAAACAGGGATAGAATTTTCAAGATAATCTTTTCTGCTACCTTGTGGTCCTGCTTTTAACAATTTAAGCAGGCTGGTAATATCATTTTTAAGAATCGGAATGACAATGGGGACAAGGTATTTACGGTTTTTTGTAAACCAATAAACATTTGCTGCTGATTTTTTATCATCAAGCTCTCCATCTGTATACCATAAGTTTTTCCACTCGTCTCTGGTAAAAGGCTCACTAAAATCCATATCGGACTGTAAGTTTCCAGGATTTATTTTTACAGAACTAAAACCTTTTAACTCTGTTAGTGTATTAACTATTGCCCCAATCATCAATTGTTCATCATTATCACCAAGCCTTTTCTTTTGAGAGTTTATGGTCAAATCGATTTCTTTTTTATCCCGATGTATTTCAATATCAGAAAAACTAACTTCAGAAGGGATACAAGCTCTTAAATCCTTATCACCACGAGATGATTTAATTTCTTCAAGAATAGGAACTACCTGTTTTGGCTTAGTAATATTATCAAGATTATTACTATTAAGCTTCATCGTAGTACTTATAGGAATCAGATACATGCCTTGTGGATCTGAATAATATAAAACTACTACCTGATCAGAAGAGTAATTACATGAAAGTAACATAGTAAGTGCTATTAAAGTTATATTAAAAAATACCGGTATTTTTTTCATTTATATTTACCAAAATATTAACTGTATTATCTTTTTACTGAAAAATTGTAAAAAATTATGTGAGTAATACACCCTTGATTTAAAATATACCTAAATTTTAAGGAAATAGTTTTTAATTCTGTATAGTAATTTTATTAAAATTTGTTGATATTAAATTGTTTTTTTGATAATAGATGAATATTTGGTGATTATTGTCGCTATATTTATCTTATTATCCGTATCAGAATGTATCGTATCTGTCATCTTTTATTAGTGCTGAAATTAGGTTCTTATATTCTTTAAGAAATTTATTATGTGCTTTTCTGCTATAAAGGCCTCTTCTGTATTGTGATTTTTCATAAGCCCTACGTACATTCCTGGCTGCTATTATATAATTACTTGTATCTAAACCCAATAATGATAAAAAACCATTTGCCTCTCTTTTTGCCTCAGAAAAAAGTTCTGATAAATCTTCCAGATTATTATTTTCTAACTCAACCATCGTTCTGTTAATAATTGAATCATAAATCCAATCAGTCAGGAATATGTTTGTCTCTTCATTAATTTCAAAATAATTTTCCAATACTTTTGATTTCTCCCAATTATTTAACAGATACAAAAAAGTGGATAGCTAATTTTAGTAGTTGCCCTTTCATTTTTTACTTTTAAGGTTAATAATATCAGGATAACACAAGACTAGTTTGATATAATTTGATAATATTCAAAAAGTCTTTTTACATTTTATTGATTTTTTTCTTTCTATATTTTAGGATGTAATTGGAATGTTGCTATATGTTACCGGTTATTCGGAGAAAATTTTTATGAAAAAATTAACCTTAATTCTTTTATTAAGTATATCTTTCTATTCAGTTGAAATTATTGCAGATCTTAGCTCTGCCAGAGCTTCATGTAAAGATGAAATAAATAAAATAAATGAAGAG
Source organism: uncultured Candidatus Sericytochromatia bacterium (assembly GCA_964422885.1). Classification (GTDB taxonomy): domain Bacteria; phylum Cyanobacteriota; class Sericytochromatia; order UBA7694; family JACMQJ01; genus CAYRDV01. The sequence continues at coordinate 8,178 of CAYRDV010000012.1, read as the reverse complement.
AAAGCACTCAAGGACAAAAAAGATAATAAAGATAAGAAAAGTAAAAAATCTAGGAAAGATGGTCCATCATGGGAACCTCAATATCAGGTAAGAATCCCTATTTTTGAAATCTGCCATTTAAAAGCTGGTGATGATTATTATAAATCTGGAAATTATGAACGGGCTTATCAGGAATATTTTATGACAACAAGGCTTAATCCAAGTTTTTGGCAAGGTTTTAGGGGAATAGGAAATGTATATCTGAAACAAAATAGAGAAGTAAAAGCGATTAATAATTATCTAAAAGCCATTGCCATCGTAAACCCTACCTATGCTGCAAAGACACTTGATGAGGGAAAAATTGCCATGAAGGAAGGAGATTTTTATCTGGCAATAGCCAAGTTTCAGAAAATTCTTGCTATTCCTCCTGATTCAGGCAGACTTGTTGATGAAGGGGTAGAACTTTTAAAAGAAAATAAAAAATCAGCGGCCCAAAAGAAGTTTGAAGAAGCTATTAAAATGGAAGAAGCTGCCAGAGAGGAAGCCAAGAAAATTGGAATAGATATCTCCTATTATGCTGATGCTCATTTTAAGCTTGCAGGGATGAATTATGAAAAAAAGAAATTTCCTGAGGCAATAAAGGATTATGAAAAAGCTGTCGAATTTGATCCCTCAGAATTTGCGTATCATTATAGTCTTGGGAATGCATATTATAAGCAGGCTTTGAAAAACAAGAAAAAACTTGATCGCCAATATTTAGCTAAGGCAATAAACAGTTATAAGAAAGCGCATGAGTTGAACCAAAGGGATGTTGATACCATGTTTAATCTTGGTTCGGCTATTGTAGATATGGCTGGAGTTGATGTATCTGGTGCAAAAAGCGATAAAAAAACTGCTGCAACAAGTAATGAAGATATTAAGGCGTCAAAATATGCTGTTGCTTTAATGGAAAAAAGCTTAAAAGGAACTGTTGAAGCCGTTTCTCTACTGGAAAAAGTAACCAATGCAAATCCTAAAGATGCACAAGCTCATGTTATTCTTGGAGATGCATATGTTATTATCGGCTCGAAACCGGAGCATTTTATGAAAGCTATTGAGGAATATGAAAAAGCAATGCTGCTTGATAGCAATAAAACTGATTTATATTATAAAATAGGTATTGCTTATTATATTGCAAGTACCATTTATCCAAATACTGAAGAATTACCTATCACAAAGGCAAATGCCAAACTTTATGTAAAATTTGGTAAAAAGTTTTATAAAGCAGATATGCTGGAAAGTTCAAGGGAAAATTTTAATAGCTATAATGTATATAATCTGAGAGGAAAGAACCGTTCAGATGTTAATACTTATCTTGTTACTATAAATAAGGAAATAAATAGCCTGGGTTTCAGGATACCGGATAAAGCTACAGGCCGTTAATTAAGAAGTGAGGTGGCCTCACTTCTTCAACAAGCTTTGAAATCAGGAAAAAATTTCTTTCTCTGTTCAGAACTGATTACTAGTGTATTTCTGATATCTTTAATTTTCAATTTTTCAATCAGGCTAAGAATCTGATTAATCGCTTTTTGAAATTCTGAAAATAACTTATTGGAGCTATAGTTTCTTTCCAATTCAGCCTTTAATTCAATAACAATTTCTTTTATCTTTTCTGCTTTTGCTCTAAACATTCCCTGTTCTGACTCTTTTTTAGGAGTTAAATTTAGTAGATTTGAGAAGTTATTAAAGATAGATATCAGATAGTTATTAAAGGAAACAGAGATTTCTTTCAAAGTTATATTTTGGATATTACAATAATTTAGCTCATCAGACATTAAATTTTCTATTGATAAAGAACTGTTAGAAACTTTGATTGAATTTTCACTGGAAGTATTTATTTTATTCCTTTTAAATTCAGATTTTAAAAATTGTATTTTTGCAATAGTTTCATTAATTTCTTTTTTATATTTTTCAACTTCGGAGATTATGTTAACGCTTCTCTGTAGTTTATTTATTAACTGTATTTCTTTACTTTGATTTTCTGAGTTTTGAGAAATACTAATTACAAACTGAATAACATTTTTTCTTAAGAGCTGAGAGTTTTTAATCAAAGTAAAAAATTTCATTTTTTCTTTTAAGGTCTTTAATTGCTTTAATTGAAGTTCTTTTTTTGTACTTTTTATTTCAATTTGTTTTTTTGTTTCTTTGATAGTAACTAAATCTTTGGCAGGATTTTTTATATAGGTATTTAATTTATTTATAGTATTTCTCAAATCATTAATTAAATATTCATTATTATTTGCCAGTTTTTCATATGAAATATTTAAGTCAACCAAGATATTTTCTAAACTTTCAATATTAATACTGGAAGCGTTTAGACCTGATTTCGTCCACTTCATTGTTCTTTCAACAGCCAGTTTGTTTTCCGAATTAGTATTAACTGGTAAAATTTTAATGGTAGAGAGGCTAATCATCATAGTTTTTTCATGATTATTTGAATTATAGTTTACATTTAAGCTATTTTCGGTATTTCCGAAAACAGGGGCCCCGCCTTGTGGGGAGTTATTTTCCTGAAAAGTTTTATCAAAATCGTTGATAATAGTAGTTTTGGTAGGAATGATATTTATAATATTATTAATTTTCCCGTTATAAGCTTGTAAAGCTTTCAGAAATTCATTCATAGATGAGTATCTTTTTTCTTTTTTCTTTTCAATAGCTTTCATCACAATTTGTGCCAGTTCAGCAGGGACAGCAGGGTTTGCGGTAGTAACAGGCAAAGGTTCATCAGAAAGAACTTTTGACATAACCTCAGCTACACTAATACCAGGATAAGGATAATCACCTGCTAAAAGCCAGTATAGAGTAACTCCGAGAGCATATATATCGGTTCTTTGATCAATATTTTTGGGATTAATAAGTTGTTCAGGAGACATAAAAAGGATACTGCCAAGTAAAGTTCCGATAGTAGTAATATTTAAATTATCATTCATTCTGGCTATACCAAAATCCATTAACTTTAACAAACCATCTTCGGAAAGAATAAAATTACCAGGCTTTATATCTCTGTGAATTATTTCTTTCTGGTGAATATGAGATAAAGCTTCACATGCCTGAATACCTATTTGTACAACTTTTTCAGAAGAAAGCTCATTTTCTTCGGCAAGAGTTTCCAGAGATTTGCCATTTATATATTCCATTACCATACAATATTCATTATTTTCACTATTTTCAGCCAGTTCAAAAACCTTTACTATATTATGGTGATTTACATTGGCAAGAGCTCTTCCTTCTCTATGGAATCTCTGGATAGTCTGATGACGTAATTCAGGTTCTGAAGTTTGAGAAATACTAATTCTTTTGATAGCAACCATCCGCTCAAGTTTGGGATCTCTTGCCAGATAGACAACACCCATACCGCCACTACCAATTTCTTTTATTATTTCGTAATCTTTCAGACTCATTAAGTTTACCCTCATAATTTCCTTTCTCATTATTAATAATGGGCTTAAATGATTGCAAATACAATAGATTACCCGGTTTAAAAGAGTTAGTCCAAAAGGCCCATTTTTTAATAGGTATTTAAAAATTTATAAAAAATATGTGTGATAACTATAACTACCGGGCTTGAGGTATGTTAGTATATTAAAACAGTCATAGTAAATATAGTCCTTTTTGACTATTCGGATTGTAACTTTGGTTCTATTGTTTTAGGCAGTTATTTTATTTAATGTTAGTAGTAGAGGGCGGTGGTAATTTAATAATCGTGTCTGAAAACGAGGAAAAAATGATTCAGGAAGAATTTAACATTAAAGAAAATCAGGGAAGTAGTATTGATACAATAAATAAAACAGTTACTTCGTCATGTAATTCAAAGAAGGAGTTTCTAAAAAAAGCCGGAAAAAATTTAAAAAAAAGACCCGGTGTCCGGTCTGTACATGAGTTACCATTACAAACTAAAGGTTTTTCTTTGCCTAAAAGTCAGGAAAAAATGTCTAAACCCAATTATTCAAGTCACTGGCAAAGTAATTTACTAGCAGATAATCTACTGACAAATATTGCTAATGAAAAATTAAAAAATGAACTGGAAGAGAAAATGCTTGAGCTGGAAGAAGCAAATTCTTTAATTTTTTCAATCTGTCAGATCAGCTCAGAATTAAGTACAGTTAACAATGTAAAAACTTTGCTGAAAACTTTTCTTCTAAGAATAATCGAGTGCTTTTCATGTTCCAAAGGACTCATTTTAAATTTTACTGATGAACCTTCAACTCTTGAAGTTTTTGCTACCTACAATATTAATAACTTATTACCAAAACAAAGAATCAATTTGACTGAAGGTGGAGAACTTTTTGCAAATCTGGTTAAAACAGGTAAAGTACAAAAAGGGTTTTCCGATTATATTTTTGGAATAGAGTCAAAATCTGCACTATGTATTCCTCTGAAATCAGAAAAAGGGATGCTGGGAATATTATGCCTCTTTGACCGTAAAAGAGTCGGAGAAGTAGTTCCTTTTACAGATAAGGATGAAGCTATAACCATCTCATTGATTAATCAGATTTCCAGTCAGTGGCAAAAAATGAAATTATATGAAATGGCCAGTTTTGACCCGCTTACAAAGTTATATAACCGCCGTTTTCTGGAAAACAGTTTGGTAAATGAAGTTAAGCGTGCCAGGAGATTTGAAAGACCATTATCAGTAATGATGATTGATATTGATCATTTCAAAAAATTTAATGATTTATATGGTCATCAGGTTGGTGATGAGGTTTTAAAGCATGTCGCTGATCAGATAAAGGAAAATATCCGTAAAGATATTGATATTGCTGCCCGTTATGGTGGTGAAGAACTGGTAGTAATTATGCCGGAAACAAATTCGATTGGGGCAACTATTCTTGCTGAAAGAATCAGGAGCATTATAGAAAAGAACAATCTGGCCAGAGATTTATTTGAGATTACAGTAAGTATCGGAATTGCCACATTTCCAGCCCATGAAGCTTCCGGCAGTAAATTAATTGAGCTGGCTGACAGAGCACTTTATCAGTCAAAGGAAACAGGACGTAATAGAGTTACTGTTATTTAACCCTTGTCTGAATCACGGATTAGACGGATGAAATGATAAACACGGATAGAAAGTAAAGAAATTCTTGTTCATAAGGAAAGTTTATGACGATTGCAGGTAAAACATGGTGTTATGAGGAATATTATAAACTGGATGATGATAAAAGATATGAAATCTTTGAAGGAGTATTGGTAATGGTTCCTGTGCCTGATGCAAATCATCAGAAAATTTTATGAATATGTTTATGCAAAAAAACTTGGTGAAGTTTATGATGCTCCATATGATGTAATTTTAGATGATAAAAATGTAGTCCAGCCTGATATACTAATTATTTTACAGGAAAACTTACATAAAATAAATCCCCACAATGTGGGGCCCCTGTTAGTATTAACTCCGGGGTAAACCCCGGCCCCAAAGAATTTGGGGAAACCCCGATGTGAACATCGAGGTATTTTAATACTAATAAAAAGAAGAGGGCTTTTTGGTTCACCTGATTTAGTAGTAGAAATTATTTCCTATTCATCAAGATACAGAGATACAGAAGAAAAAAAGGATTTATATGAGCAATTTGGCGTTAAAGAGTACTGGATTGTTGACCCTAAATCAGATTATATAGAAATCCTTACTTTAAATGAAAATGGGAAATATGAGCTTTTTTCTGAAGGTTACCCTGAAGATAACAAGAATTTTGTAGAATCAAAGTTACTTGAAGGTCTGAGAATAAATTTAGCTGATATTTTTGACCGGAAATTTACTGATTAAATTGTCTGAATCCCGGATGTAACGGATGACATGATGAACACGGATAGAAGGGACAGTCTCATTATTGAAAAAACCCAACTGATAGGTTATAATTATTATATGCCAACAGTAGCACAAGAGAATGGATTTAGCTTAATAATACGAACCAGGGATCATGAGCCTCCTCATGTGCATGTTTGGAAAAATAAGAAGGAAATGCTTTTTTATTTAGGTAGTGAAAATGAAAGGCCATCATTACGGGAGAATAAAGGTATGACACAGAAAGAAGCTTTGGATGCTTTTAAATTGGTTTGTAAATATCAGGAAGAATTATTAAGTAAATGGAAAGAAATTTATGGCTAAATGGGAAATTAGTGAAAGTGACTTTGAAAAGGAATTTATTGAAGCAACAGCAAGAGCTGAATTAAATTTTAAAAATGAGCCTAAAATAGATAAAGTTTACTATAAATCAGACATTGATTCCATTATAATAACTTTGCTTAACAGAGTCTGTGTCTCAATCCCAAGAAATTTAATTTCTGAGCTTTCCGGTGCTAATGAAAAGCAAATAAAAAATGTTACTATAAACCCTTTAAGAGACACCTTAATCTGGGACTCTATTGATGTACATATCAGTCTCAAAGGTTTACTTATCGAATATTTTCAATTATTAAACTGGATGGGACCTGTAATAGCTGGGAAAAACGGCCAGATAAAATCAGCAGCTAAGGCTGAAGCATCCAGGCTGAATGGTAAGCGTGGGGGAAGACCACCAAAGGTAAAGAAAGAAGCATTTTTATTGGAATAAATTATTCGGTTTCTAGTCTGTCAACAAACTCTTCAAAGCTGTTGCAGATAAAATAGATATTTACAAATTCTTCAAATGGTATTTCTCTATTAGAGTCAAAAGCTCCAAATGGTTCAACCTCATGATCCCAGAAATAAACTTTATTGTAATTTTCTTTTGATAATGATAAACATATAAAGTTACCACCACTATCCCCTCCAATAATAAGTAATGGGCTAAGTTGGTTTTTTGGAGAAAACATTAAAGACTCAAGACCTGAAAAATCAACTTCTATATTTCTTTTTTTATTTGAGCTGCTAATTATATCAAAACCTTCATTTTCATTACATTTAAAATATCCCTCTTTAGGTACACCACCATTTTCATTTAAATTAGATTTAAGCATGAACTCAATATATGAATCTGGGAGTTTTACGTTATGTTTTAATTCAAAATCATGCAATTCTTTGATAGTTAAAGGGGTTTTTCTTTTTTCAAAATCTGAAAAAGTTAATTCTTTCATAAATGCTCTCCAGTAATTATAAACCTGTAAGATTTTTGTTTATAGCCAATTAAAATTATTAATGAAAATTACAGATTTCAATTTCTTTATATTCTAATTTTATATCTTTATCAAGCTGAAGCTCTTTAACAATCCGACATCTGGTAATCAGATCAATAATATAGATAACATGATTACCACCTCTAAGGGTATAGGTTGTAGGTAAAGACCTTAATTCACCATCATCTACATACACTCGCCCCAAAGTTCCTGGATAAACGATCTCAAGCTTAAATGTAAAATCCTGAAGATTTATTGGATTTACCGGAACAGGTGTAATAAAAGGTTCATTTGTCGGGCCGGTATTTTTTACTATTGCCAATGTGGATTTTGTAGGCACAGGCTTAGGGGTTGGGTTAACTCTCTCTGTATTGGTTAAAGTATTTTTACCACACCCGATAACAGATATAAGAAGGAATATTAAAATGTTTATTTTTTTCATTTACTTACTCTCCCCGGCCCTCCCTTGGACAAAAGGGAGGGAGAAAGAAAATTTGCTGGCGGATTTTATTAAGTACAGAAACAATATCTTTTTCAATTTCATCATTTGTAAATCTAAGAACACTGATATTACAACTTTTCATAATAAAATCTCTAAGTTCATCATAATCTTTTTGTTTGTCATGTATTTTACCATCAAGCTCAACAACAAGTTTATACTCTGCACAAAAAAAGTCTGCAATAAAAAATCTTTCCTGGCCTTCTATTATAAACTTCATTGGGTACTGGCGAAGAAATTTCTTACCTTCAAATCTTTTTGCCCGTACTTCATTCCAAAAGATATTTTCTGCTAGTGTTTGAGTTTTTCGTAATTCACGTGCTCTATTAGTAATAATGTCCTTCATATTACTCTTGTTTTATAATTTTTTTTTCTTTCTAATTATCTAGAAAAGAATAAATAGACCTGTTTTTATTTTACCTAAAAAACTATTGAATCAACAATTTTATTAAAAAATGGCTCAATTAACAATACTGATTATTTTATTAGCGATGAAGATTTTGAAGAAGTTAATAAGAGAAGTAAGGTAGACCAGTGGGATTTACTATTTGGAATGATTGGAACAGTTGGAGATA
>CAYRDV010000011.1:0-35224 GCA_964422885.1 uncultured Candidatus Sericytochromatia bacterium | reverse complement strand
TGATTTTGAGAGCTCAATTGCCTAAAATTTTTGACACTCTTACAACCAATAGGTAAACTTCTTGATGTGAAGATTTTACGGGAATTAATTATAATTTTAGGAACATGAAAAAACTTTATCTTTGTTTTCTTACACTCCTTCTTTTTCTTACTTCCTGTACTTTAAACCAGGTAAATGTCTTATTATGGAGTGCCAAGCAGTTTCGTGACGGTAAAATAACATTATATGATATAAATAATGACAATACACTTGATTTAGTTGTATCTGGCTATCAAAAGGGTGGGCAGGTAGATCTAAAAAAAGTTTTATGGATAGAAAGTGACCTAAAAAGCCTGGAATCAGTAAACGGAAAATGGGATGAAAGAGGTTATTCATTTTATCTGGATAAGGAATATAAATTATGGGTAAAAATCGATGGAAAAATTGAACGGGTACCCAATAATTACTTTAGAAGTAATGTTAGTGCAACTGTAACCGAAAAAGGAAAAATTGAACTATTATATAACGGAAAACGTTTTACTGTAGATAAAGAATGGAAAATTCCCGGACTAAAAATCTGGCTTGATGATGGAAACAGGTTATGGGTACATGAGGGTGATAATAAAATAATACCTCCGTTGGGCAAATGGAAAAGAAAGTTAAATGTTGTTGTAAACCCAACAGGAGAATGGATAAAGGGTACTGGCTACAAAAGAGGAGGGAAAGTAGATTTTGACATGGTTCCTGTCGGAGACTGTGTTGTAGCTTTTAATGGCAAATCTCAAACACCTTTTTGGATTTTCCAGGCAGAAGATACAATAGATAATTACCCGACAATATATCAGGATAAAGTATATGTTGGCAGTAATGACAGAAATTTTTATGCAATTAATCTTAAAACAGGAAAAATGTCCTGGCGATTTATAACTAACGGTTCTATCCAGACAACCGCAGCTATTACACAAGATACAATACTTTTTGGAAATAAAGATGGTTATCTTTATGCATTAAGTTCTGATACGGGAAGGCTTCTATGGTCTTTCAAAGCCAATGGTGCAATTGATACATCACCTGCTGTATATGAAGACACGGTATTTTTCGGCTCATGGGATAAAAGTTTTTATGCTTTAAACATCCACACCGGAAAAATTATCTGGAAACAAGAAATGCCTTCATATATTGGAAAGTCATCACCGATTGTTTATGAAGATAAAGTAATTTTTGGTACATGGGACAGGAATGTCTACGCTCTTAATATAGAAACAGGCAGGGCAGAATGGATATTCAAAACCGATGACTGGATTGACAAAGCATCTCCGGCAGCAGGTCTGGGTCTAATTTATATCGGAAATAAAAAAGGAAATGTTTATGCTCTTAATGCAAATACCGGAGTTATGAAATGGCAGTTTAGTACAGGCGATGCAATTACATCTTCTCCTGTGGTGACCAAAAACCGGGTATATATAACCAGCCGTGACGGGTATTTGTATGCTGTTTCACCCAAAAATGGTGATTTGATATGGGAACACAGAACCCGTTTTAAAATTTTTGGTTCACCCGCTGTAGGTAAGAATAAAATCTATATATCATCGATAGGTGGTTATCTTTATGCTATTTCGGATACAGGAATGGGTCGTCCGTACTGGCCGATGTTTGGTGGTGAGCCAACACATAAAGGAAATTTTGAATATGGTTATAGTTATTCAAAAAAATTAATTGCCACTAAGACAGAATTAGACAAATTATTAGAAGAAAATGGTTTAAAGAAAAAAAATTAGTATGGCATCAAATACAGAAATTTTAATATTATTCTTAACCCCTGTTGTAGTCGTTCTCTTATTTCAAATATCCAGTTATTTAAATATGACTTTATTTTCCACAGAGATGACAACTATTGAAATAGAAGATTTTTGCAAATTAACCGGTCTTGAAGAAGGAAATATTCTGATGATTCCTTGTGGTAAAGTTGAAGTAAAATTTAAGATACTGAATAATGTCCGGGAAGAAATAGCAGAAGTAACGTTTGACTTGGAATCTCTAAAAATTAAAGAAGCAAAAAATATTGAAATAGATTCACGCAAGTTAAATGACTTAAGGAGAATAAAATTTTCCAATCTTTTAAGAATCCCTTCTGATAAAATAAAGATTTCTGAAGATGGTAATACTTTTACTGAAATAGAAAATGATTCTTCAGGAAAAGAAATAGTTAATGGTAGTGTGACATTTAGTGAGGCAAATCTGCCAATTGAAGTAACCGGTAAATTTAAAAAGTATTTTTAAACAAGGGTTCAAAGGGAAGTATTTCCTGGCAATAACTAATATATCTTTGATATTCATCATGATTACCAAAGCTCTTTTCTAATTTTGCCATTTCATAATAATCCCATACATGGTCAGAACCAAGCTCCAAACAATTCTTGAAAGCTTTATAAGCCTTTTCCGGTTCATTATCCAGATAAAGAAACCCTTTAAGTCGGTAACAATGTTCTTCAAGCATTTTTAAAAAACCCTGATAATATTCTTTTGTATCAAAATTAAAATCAAATATAATTTTTCCATGACGGTATTTAAAATACCAAAATAAAGCTTTCTCCTTCTCAGGTATATAATAAAGCCCTAATTGAGTGTAATTCTCAAAATTTGTCTTAATATTTAATAATAAATCAGCAATCAGTTCGATTAAATAAGGTGTTTTTTCATTTTTTTGATAATAAAGAAAGGAAATATAATTAAAACTAATAATAGGATTATTTTTATGATTATCAAAAGTCATTTTTATTTCCTTTTCCAGTTCCTGCTCATAACTTCTTTCACAGAGATTAATTTTCTGAACCAGAATATTATTAATAGACTCAATATTTTCAGGAATTACCAAAAAATAATTTAAAGCTTCCTGATGTTTATTTTGATAATGTTTGACAACTCCTTTATACATTAGTATTTTTTCAGGTGAGAATGTTTTTTTTTGACTTTCCTGAGGCTGATATTTAAGCAGTGTTTCTACAGTTTTTTTCAGAAAGTGATAATGAGTATAATTATTAATCGTTTTAAGATACCCATTTCTGGAAATTCTGGTGCTTTCTTCAGTATTTGTCAGATAATATTCTATTAATGAATCAAGGTTTTCACAGTTATAAAGGACCAGATCCTCCTTATCGGTATATAATTCTGTCACCATAGGATTGTCATCTTCAATAAAACACAGAGTTTCAATTCCCATTGCCTGAAACATCCTGTAATTTAAGGCATTGCTGTCAATAGTTGCATCAATTACTATTTTTGCCTGATTCATCAAGGGCCAGTATTCTTCATAGTCAGTAACAAACTTAATCAGAATATTATATTTTTCTTTAAGAGAATCAAGCTTTTTTAAAATTTTATTTCTTTGCCTGTAAATTATAGGTGAAGAGGTATTTCCCAGAAACACAACATCATAAATCCGCTTAAAGTTTAGTCTGGGGTATGCTGCGGGATCATAACCGATTGAGCCTGCTCCAGGTACATAAAGTACATTCGCAAAGCCTAGTTTTTTATAAATATCAACAGCATAATTTTCCATGGCAATAATAATATCAGAATAAATCAGATTTCCTTTTATATGTTCTTCGGCATACAGCAATCTATCAACGATCATTGAAACAACCGGACAGGAACAGTTATCAAGATTATCTGTAACAGGGTGTGCAGGTGATAACCAGTTAGGAATAAGATAAAAATCAGGTTTAAAATTATCATTTATTTTATCCATAGTTATACAATCTGCAATTGGATAAAGACTTCTGGGGTGAACAGTATTAGCATCAAAAATTTCCAGAGCTATTTTGGGCCTGTTAGTCTCTACCTGGCCTGAGACAGCCAATTCATTAAGAAAAACAGAGTAAATTTCAGAATCATAATTTCCATAAGGGTTAAGAAGAACCGCTCTTTGGAAACATTCAAAAGATTTTTGATAATTTTTGATATTTAAATAACATTTTCCACATAAAAAATAATATAAATGTCCCTGAGGTTCTTTTTCAATTTTTGCTTCCAGAATATTAATCGCCAAACGATAGTTCTTTTGGGTTATAAGGCGTTCTATTTTAGTTAAGGTTGTCATTTAGATAAAATGTTTTATATCTCTAATTTCCCGGTTTCCAGATCATTTTTGAGCCAGATAGGAATAGCAGTCATATTATATTTTTCAGATTCATCCAAAACAAAATTTATAAGCTTATTTTCCAGATAGTTCCAAAAAGGTAAAGCGATTTGTTTTGTTCTTTGTTGTTCAAGATAATCCTGCATCTTATTAATATCAGAGGAACAACTAAGCATTTGAACTTTATTATCATAAACAAAAGAAAAATAACCAAAAATACGACATTTAGTAGGCCTTACTTCATATATAGAACACTTTCCATTAATGTGCATTGGGCAACTTTCTTCCTTTAACTCTTCCATCATTCTTTTGGCAAATGTTTTAAGATCATCCATAGTAGCAACCTGGGTAATTACTCCATGAATAAAATTTAGAATTTCTTCATGTCTTGAATACATACCTTCATTTTTTTCTTTAATTGCTTTTTGTGTTTCTTCAGGCAACGTTTTTAGATATTCCCTTATTCTCTGCCATTCCTTTGCATAAACAGTTGGCACACTAGCTCCTGTGCAACAGGTATAACATCCGGTTTTACAACTAATACAAGGATAAACATTATCAACGGCATCTGTAATTTCAGCGACATAAGCATCCATTTTTTCCAGCGAATCAACTCTTTGGAGAGCCAGCAGATATTCATTCAAAATCTCAAAATTAGTTTTTTTCATTTAGGTTTTCCCTTTAAAGAAGTGAGGCCACTTCGTTCAGTGAGGTCAGACAGCTAAAGCTGTCCTAGTGAGGAGGAAGTGAGAAAGAAGTAAGATAGTCACTTTGTGACTGATGAAAAGTGAAAGGTTAGGAGTAAGAATAAAAACATCAGATTAATACTTCCTTCCCCTCACAGATAAGCTTGCTTATCGCCTCACTTCCCCCTCACTTTCTTACTTCTTTTATTTTACTTCCCCCTCACAGACAAGGCTTCCTTGTCGCCTCACAAGCAAGCTTGCTTGCTGCCTCACTTCCCCCTCACTTATATCTAGATATTATACCTTTAAATATTTTTCTCTGAAAATCTGGGCTGTTTTTTGATCACCCGTTTTTTCCAGACAAAAAGCCATATTTAAACAAATATCCTGGTTATAAAGCCCAAGTTTAAGGCTTGCAGTAAAGTATTTTATTGCCTGCTCATACTTTTCCTGGTTCTGGCAAGCCAGTCCAAGCTTATAAAAATATGCCGGATTATTATGTTCCAGATTACAAAGTTTTTTTAACAATTTTTCAGCCTGAATATAACTCCCATTTTCCAGAAAATGAATACTTTTTTTAAATAAGGATTCAAAAATCGCCGCAAAATTTAGCCTGAAAACAGGAGTACATTGCAAGTCATTAATAATTTTTTTTACTTTATTAACAGTATGTTCCCAGGTAAAATTGTTTTCAACATTTTTTCTGGCTTTACCGGCTTTTTCAGCGGCTTCTTCGCTAAAAAGATAAACATGGCGCATTAGATATTTTAAATGTTTAAAATCAGGCTCAAAACCATACACATTACCTGTTAGCTCCATATTAAGGATATTATTTTTCCCAAACTCTTTCCAGTCTGAGCTAATCAGATAAGAATTATCTTCCGTACAAAAATCATCAGAAATACCGCCTCTTGTTGTAATAACCGGTAGTTCGCACGCCATTGCTTCTAATATGCTTTTACCAACACTTTCAGTACTGTATGGATACACAAAACAATTACAGGCTCTATAAAGGGAGGCTAAAATCAGTTCATAATCATTGAACTGTATTTGCCGCTCATATAATATAATTTCCGGGTTTTGGAGATTGTCCTTTAAGACTTGAATATAATTTACGATATCATCATTTTTATCCTGAGCAAACTGATCATTTCCTGTTAAAGCCCTACCACGCCAAAAATCGTCATAATCACTGTTTCGTACAATCAGTGAGACATCATCTGAAGCTGTAAATTCTTCACAATAAATACGTAATAAATTTTTAACAGAGTCATCTTTGCTAAAGCTTCCATTAAAAAGGAATTTAAAATTTTTATTGGTATTAAACTCTTCTGGTTTAACATTTTTATTAAATTTTTTGCAATCAACGCCAGTATTAATGACTTCTAGTCTGTCTTCGTCCACTCCTGAAGAAATATAGCTTTGTTTTAAAAATGAGCCTGTTAATAAAATTTTATCTGTCTTCTGATTTAAAATGTTAACTAAATAACAAGGTAAAGACCAGTATTGCCAGCTCTGAACAGTAATAAAATATCCATTATCAGGATAATTGTCATTTTCTTTTAAAACTTTTTTGATAAAAAAAGAATAATCTTTGTAAGGTACTGAATATTCAAAAGATGACTCACTATTTAAAATAATTCCCTTTTTCCTGTTTAAGTAATAATTTATAAGAGTATTTCTAAGTGAAAGATAATTATCACTAAAATTTACTGGGTCATCCAATTCCTGATAATGCGAAAAAATATATCCCTCAAGTTCATCCGAGATAAAAGAAAAAATATTTCCTTCAGTCACTACAAACGGTTCATAGCCAAGTTCAACTGAAATATCATTTAATAATTCAGAGCAAATATATTTTGCCTGCAAATCCATTTGGGTTTTCCAATCTTCAGTAACTAAAGCAGGGTTTGTGCCGTTGACAACTTTACCTGGATTATTACCCCACCATAACAAACCATTTATGGTGCTTTTCAGTAGTGAATCAGAATATTTAACACCAAGAAATTCTGCAAGTTCGCTCATAGTTAATTCAGAATTTTTATGCAATGATTCAAATTTTAAATATATAAAATTTTTACCACTAATGCCTCTTTGTTCCAGAGAGGTAAAAAGGTCAAAAAATAACTCATGAATACAGTATTTAAAGGTATTTAAATCAAAAAAACCGTCTTTCGGTTTAGAAGCTTTATAAGAAGAATAAAAACTATCAAAAGGATGCCTTACAGTACAAATAAGTTTTGCCTGTGGAAAATCAGAAAAAGGCTGTGCAAATACAGGAGTATTACCAGAAAATTTAAATGTGATCTGGTTATACAGAAGTTTAAAACCCATTAACCCGATAAAAAAATGATGATGTTGGACAATGCACTTAATTTTGCTTAAATCTTTACCCTGTATTACAGCATACGCATAGTGCAAAGCCAGTAAAAAAGTTTTCCGGTCGATTTTATCAAGAGATTTTAAAATTTTAACCAGAGTATCTGCTAATTTTTTTCTATCTATAATAAATGACTGATCACGATTTTCACCAAGATTATCGGTACACCAGCCCCAGCTAAATGATGATTTATTAATAAAGTCCGAAACAAATGATTCAATATCATCAAGGTTTTTTTCAAGAAATTCCCAGTCATAATAATAAAAAAAGACTGTTGGAATGATTAAAATTTCATCATGAGAATCAAGTAGGCTCATTAGCAATATAGAAGCACTTCTACCTGCTGTAAACAAAAAAGCAATAGAAATATCTTTATTATCAAAATTTTCAATATAATCTTTCAGCTCTGAATTATTCACGTTTATTTTTAATAAGTCCTACTTGGCAGATCCAGCCATTTTTTCCTGCTCATTTTTTATAAAATTATAGCCTTTTATAAAGTTTTGGATCTGCTTAAAATCTTTCATTAAGGAAAACTCATATTGCTTAACGGTTTTACCCAAAATAGAGTCAGAAATAATTCCTTCTATTTCTTCATAAAAATAACCTTTTTTATAAAGTATATTGATAAAAGCCAGCCTAAAGTCTTGTCTTTTTATCAATTCCAGAAATGAATGTTTGTTGCCTTTAAAAGTGTAATCATTTTTAAAGGGTCGTGGAGCTTTCTTACGTGGATTTTGAGGCGGCTCAAGCTTTTTATTATATGAAAAAATAATTGGTACATTTCCATCATAGTATAAGGAATATAATAAATCAGTACTATCATTTATCGGCCAGTTTTCAGTCTTTTCACGCGGTACTTTTGCCATATTTCTTTCTTCAGCAGTCAGAACCCGATAGCTGGTTTCATAATTGGCAACAGTTGCAGCAAGATTTCCTTCATTATGATATATCTTTGTTATACCGTAATTCTGATGATTTATTTCAATATCAGTGCCTCTTGGCAGTCTGAATTCGTGTGAAATCGGGGTCCGATTCCAGTAATAACTGTAGGTTTCTAAAAATTCTCTTGTTCTCATTGCTTCTTCAAAAGTTTCAGTTGGGAAAGCAATAATACTGGAGACTACTGTAGAAATATTTAAATCATGGCAGTCTTTCAGAACTTCTTTTACTTTTTCCAGATTAACACCTTTTTTCATCATCATTTCATTGATTCTGTTACTGGCAGCCTCAAGGCCAAAGAAAAGGACACGGCATCCTGATTTAACAAGAAGCTCAAGCATTTCACGGTCTACCTTACGATCAAAACGGGAAAAAGAATGATAAAAGATTTTGAGGTCCAGCTTAATAATTTCTTCACTTAGCTGTTTGATTCTTTTGGGAGGATCAGCTTCATTTATGAAATAAAATAATTTTGTATTATATTTTTCAGAAAGCTGTTTAATCTCAAGGGCAACGTCAACTGGTGTTTTAACTCTGTAAATAGGGTTGATAACAGGAAAACTGCAAAATGTACATTTATTATAGTAACAACCCTTGGATGCTCCATAGGGTAATACGAGACTACCAGTAAAGTATTTATCAAGGGGGAGTCCACTGAAATCCGGTAAAGGAGGATTGTTGATATTTCTCATAAACATTCCTTTATTTTCAATTACTTTACCATCTTTAAGGTGAAAAAGATTTATAACATCCTCAATATTTCCTTTACCATCAAGGTAATCAAATATCTGGTTTATGGCAACTTCGCCTTCATTAACAACAATACCATCAACAAAATCAATATCATTGTAAAAATTATGAATATCATTACCGATAGTAGAGAAAAGCGGGCCTCCGATACAGAGAAAAATGGAGGGATCAGCCTGCTTTAACAGGTAGCCCAGATAAAGAGCAGGTATTACCTGAGGTTGATAAGTTATCGAAATACCAACAAATCTTGGTTTATTTTTTAAGATATCAGGAACATACTTTTCTTTAAGTAGTTTATAAAAAAAATAATATTCTTCGCCATTAATTGCCCTTTGAACTGATTTGGTATCATTAACCTGAACCAAAACAGGTGAAATAATAGTAGAATAGATGGCATAAAATTTTTGATAATATTTCCATGGTTCCAATAAAACAGGAAGATTATCCTCATATCTGTAAGAATTTAGATCTCTTAAAGCCGCCTTAACCTCTTCAGGTGTTAAATCAGATGAATTTCGCATATTTTCAATCGCCCATTTAATACGGATTAACTGAAGGTATTCTTCTTGTTTTTTCCAGTCAAGTTCAGGCAAAGAATCTAAAAAATTAATCTTCGCCAGAATATCATTTTCCATATTCCGAATATTTTCGGTTGTAAAGCTCTCATCCATCAGTTCAAGATTTAGATCACGTGGTTCAACTGTTCTGCCATTCTCCTGGAGGTACGCTGATAGGGTAGGAATTGAAAGATACGGATAAAATGGATTTGCTAAAGGAGGAAAAATTAAAACGGCATCAACCATTATTTAGTCCTTATTTTTATTAATAATAACTTGAAGCTCTGATTCAAGGTTAAACAAAACAGGACCCCCTCAGGGGAGTTATTTATATATATTATAAAATAAAGTAATAAATAAATAAACCTAAACACTGATCTATAAAGTTAAATAGAACCTTGATTTTACAATTATTTCTTTTAATAATAATAAACCAAATGTTATAATAGAACCATATTTTGGTTAATTAATGAGAAACTTCATTAATTCTGCTTTTTGTAATTATATTAGTAATCAGTAAAGGAGAACACATATGGCAAAAGGTAAAGACAAAGGCGCAACAAATGATAAGAAAAAGCCGGAGAAAACCCTCAAAGAAAAAAGAAAAGCTAAAAAGGAAAAAAAGTAAATAAGTTTATTTCCGTTTAATTCCCAATATATGCTGCCAACGGTATTTCTCAATGTTGGTGGCATATAAACATTATTCCTGAAATTAAGGTTCTAATCCCCTTATTACCCTTAAGTGCTTTATAAATGAGCCTTTCCTAAAACCATATTTTACAAAAAATTTTAGAGAATCAGGTTTTATTTTAAAAACCAGGCATAATTTAATAATCATTAAGTAGCTGATATTATTGAGACTTCAGGCATAAAATATACTTAAAATTAAATTTATCAGTCAACCTGAACCTTCTCATTACCACTGGCATATGGCTTATAAGCCTCCAAGCCGGTAAGGTTATATAACATAAAACCAACAGCATGGCGCATAGCAGTTTTGTTTGCTTCGTTTTTGGGGCCATCTTCGTGAGAATTTTCAAAGTCCATATGTTTTGCACCTTGAACATTGATTATTTCCTTATTACCGCCAGCGGCTTTATAAATATCGCTACCATTACTTAATTGATTAACCAAAGCAGGATCGCCCATGATAAATGCTGATGGTGCTTTTATATTAGAGGCAAAAGCCTTACCTTTACCATTTTGATCAGCAGGATCAAGAGCAACTATGGCACCAACACCTGGAGTAGCACCAGCCATTATACTTGTCAGGCCTCCGAAAGAGTGGCCGGAAAGACCTACCCCATGCTCAAAATTAAGATTAAGGCCTCTTAATTGTTCCGGGTTACTTTGTGCCCATTTTACCCAATTAGCAACTTCCTCGGAATTTTCAGAAGTTTTATCGCTATCATTAGGCAATTGGGGTACAATTGTGACCATACCCCATGAAGCATAATGCTTTGCGGTACCAGCATGGTTTTCTTTATTACTACCAAGCCCATAAGAATGAAATACTAATGGTAGAGGCTCATTAGCTTTAGTTTGTGGTACATAAACATCAGCCTTAACAGTTTTACCATTTTTAGTAGGGATATCTATAGTCATTTTTTTGACCGGGTATGGGCCAAACTCTCCGGTATCAGGCGTATTTTTAGGTGTTTTGGAGATCGGTCGTCCATTTTCCATCTCCATTCTGTTAAGCTTTGGTACGCTTTTACTTGTACCTATACCGAATAAGCCCAGTAACCATTTAAATGGAGCAAGTAATATATCCAGAAGCTTGCCAAAAAAACCTTTTTTCTTTTCCGGTGGTGGGGCAGAATCAGGTATATCACGTCTTTGATCATAATTTCGGGTTTTTGAAGAAACAGATTCAGTACTGCTTACATTAGAACTGGAATTTGTACGTGATGGAGCCGGGTTGTTTAGTAATGAAACATTATTAACAGCCTGCTCTTCATCTACAAAGCCATAATTAGCTGCCCCCTGGCCATTTGCTGAAGTTAGTTTCATTTTATCAGCATTAGTTTTCATAAAATTATTCAAACTATTATACTGTTCTTCTGTTATACCAGGGTCCTGCGGATTATCTACAGGAAGATTACCACTACCTTTAGTCGGTTTCAGTCCTTTTAAAACCGGCTCATTTCCACCGGCACTACTCAAGCTTGATGGTATTTCATTTGCCATTTATTTTATCCCGAAACTAAGAATTATCTAACTTATTATAGGCTATTATTAAAAAATTATGCTTAATATAGAAAAAAATTTCTATCAAATGAAGTTAAAAAGCTTTAATTAATTCCATTAGTTTGAGCATTTCCGGTTGGTTACAAAGGTCAATCTGAAGAAAAGTGTCTGAATCAGAATTTCCAGAATTAAAAAATTAACAGAATAAAGAATTATTATCCTAACTTAAGAGTTATAATATTTATCAGTAATGAGAATACTCCGATGCTCTGCATCGGGGTTTAACAAAACTTTGTTTTGTTTCCAAAGCTTGTGACCCTTGGGAATACCTTCAGGTACTTTGGAGTCAATACTCACAGGGGCCCCGCCTTGTGGGGAGTTATTAATCTTTGGCTCTTATTGAAATTATAAATTTAGTTAAAAAGAAATAGAAATGGCAAAAAATAATCAAACTACGTCAGAAGAAAGACTGGAAGAACTTAAGAAAAAGGTTATTTTATCTGTAGGTGAGTGGCGTGAGCTTGTAAGTACATATCCGCGTCTGATCCGAAATGCCCCTGAATATGTACTTGATACTCTGGAATATTTTGGCGTAGATAAGTACACCAAATTCGGAAAAACGATGATGAGTTTTAAGGCTTTGCAGCTTTCACCCAAAAGCGATGAAAGACTTATAGGCCATGAGCAGACCCAAACACGACTTTATCAGGTATTAAAGACATTATGTCGAAATAATTCAAAAATGATGCTTCTGGTTGGTCCAAATGGTTCAGCTAAAAGTACATTATGGAATTCATTATCTTATGCCCTGGAAGCATATTCAAAACAATTTGAAGGCTCACGCTACCGTATAGAGTGGGTTTTCCCATATTCTCAGACATTCACCAGACGGATGGGTTTCACCCGTCTTCTTGATGGTTCTGAAGATGAAGAATTGGATATACCTGAAGAAACCTTTGCCTTTATGGATGATGAAAAGATTGAAAGAATTGGTTGTGATGCCAGTTGTAACCCGGCATTATTATATACTTATGATGCCAAGAAAAAATATTTTGGCGCTTCGCAATCAAAGCTTATTGAAGATGAGGAATTATGCCCTAAATGTTATATTATCATCAAAGAACTGCTGGAAATTTATAAAACAAAAAACCAGATACTTACCAGTGATGATCCTGATGATATCATCAAGCTAATTTCCAGACATATCCGAATTAAAAAGGTAGAAATTTCAAAAGTATATCAGGAAGGGATAGCGGTAATAGATCCAAATACAGATCCCCGTTCTATTTCTCATAAGGAAAGAGTTCCTTATTACATGAAAAAACCCGGACCAGAAATCCTGAAAAATATCATGGAAAAATTACCAGAGTTTGACGGCCCACTTTCCAAAGCAGCGAATGGCCTGCTTATTATGGAAGATTCACTGGAAAGCATTCTTTCTTTTATTAACCAGTTTCTAAATGATAAGAGAAAACTTAATATCAGTAGTGAACGGTTCAAACTGGATGTTATGCTTGTTGGCAGCATTAACCCGGAAAAATTAAATATGATCAAGGAAAATCCAGAGTTTAACAGGTTTATTTCCCGTCTGGAAATAATCTATGTTCCTTATCTCCTTGAGTATTCCAAAGAGGCTGAAGTCTACAAAAGAAAGGTTGATGATCTTCGAAAAGCCTATCATATTGCCCCTCATACTGAAGAACTCTTTGCCCTGTTTACAACAATGACAAGGCTTCGCCCAATTATGGGAAACAAAAACTATGAAAAGGAGTTTGAGGACAATAAACGCCTTTATAAACTTAAGACGAAAATGAAAGGTATAAGCTTACTTCAAAAAGCAAAAATGTATGATCATGGTGAAATGCCAAAAAGAAATGCCGATGGTGAAACACTTAGCCCGGAAGAGCAAGAGATCTTAGCTGATAATCTTGATGTTATTTATAATGAATGGGCTCATGAAGAAGGGCGTGGTTATGGTATGTCCTACAGAGAAGTAGATGCAATCATTGACAGAGCATTGATGGAATCTCACAGTGGTTTTCTTTCACCAATTTCACTGATGAATGAATTGCGCTATATTATTAAAACAGAATCACAGGATTATCCATTTTTACAGTCTAAGTCAAACCTGATTGAGAATCAGACTTATATCAAGCTAATTGACTACCTGGATCAGGAATATTTCTTTATTATCAATCAGGAAATGAGAGATGTGTTTGAACTTGATTTCAGGCAGCAGATAGTCTCTAACCTCGAAAGTTATGTGTTTGAGGGTTTAAAAGTAGTACTCTCGGAAAAAAGTATCATCAAAAATAAAGGTGGGATTGATGTGACAAAAAACTTCCTCGAATCAAGAGAACAGGTTGTTTTTGGTCATATACTTGAAACCAAGCAGCGTGAATCATTTTGGTTCAAGTTTGCCGGTGAGTATGATCCAAAACTTTCAGGTCCAGAAAATATTAATAAAATATTTGCCACTCAGATCAAAGAAGCACAGCATAGAATATATACAGAGAGAAAAGTAGAATTATCCCAAAACCTTGATGACATTCTCTTTTATCTGGAAAAGGAAAAGTTTGAAAACCGTACTGAAAAAGAAATACAAAAGCTTAATGAAAGCATCGAGAAGTTATACGAAAAAGGCTATAACAAAGATTCTGCAAGAGAACTGGTTGGTTATCTGAAAAGTAATCTTGACAGGCTTGTTGAGCCCAAAAAACTTTAAGAAGTGAGGCCACTGCGTTCAGTGAGGTCAGACAACTAAAGTTGTCCTAGTGAGGTCATCACTTTGTGACTAAGTGAGGAAGAAGTAAGAAAAAGAAGATCTTCTATCTCTCACTCTTTTACTTCCTCCTCACAGGCAAGCTTGCTTGCTGCCTCACTTAACAAACGAAGTTTGTGACCTCACTTCTCCCTCACTCCCTTTTCCCGCATTGCAGGTTAGCAGGCAAAGACTCCTTTATCTTTTTGGGAAATGGCAGATTTAGGTTATTCATTATGTCAATGAATTCTTCTTTGGTTTTATTGGCAAATCTTGGGTTAAAATGTTTTTCTTCCCGGATACTGGAGCAACTTATTCCTTTATAATCATGGGCTGGATATATGATAGTTTCTTCAGGTAACGTAAATAATTTTTCAGTTACAGAATGATAGAGTGTTTCAGCACTGCCACACTGAAAGTCGGTTCTGCCACAACCTCGTATCATTAAGGCATCCCCGGTAAAAACCAGATTATTCACATAATAGGCAACACAACTATTGGTATGACCGGGAACATATATAACTTTTATTTTAATTTCTCCCAGAATAATTTCATCGCCATCATCCACAGGAATATCCACACAAGGCGCACCACAATCCTTATGAACGATCGATTTGGCTTCAGGAAAATGTTTTTTTATTTCACTGACACCAGTGATATGATCTGCATGTACATGGGTTTCCATCAGATATTTTAGTTTAAGACCCAACTCTTTAATCAGGTTAACATCTCTCTGGACATTATTAATTACTGAATCAACTAATACTGCCTCTTTTGTTTCTTCAGAAGCAAGAAGATAGGTATAGGTTGAACTCTCACAATCGAACAGTTGTCTGAATAACATCTTTTATCTCCAATACTCATAAGTGTAAGGACAGAACAGTGTTCTGTCCTTACACTTCTAACAAATTCTATTATAAATTAAAACGGGTTCTTTTGGAAAATTAAAAACCTATTGACAAAAGGTTTAAAAAAGATTAATATTAAATTAAATAAAGGTTAAATTAATTGGAGGCTAATATGTTAAATAAATTCAAAATGATTATGGTATCTTCACTGAGCTTACTTGCTCTAACTGCTTGTGGTCAAAAAAATCTCCCGCTAAATATGGATGATACTCAGACAACAGCCCAAAGTACTCAGGATACAGATAAAGACAGATATGGTACAGCAAAAAGAGATATCTGGATTGCTGAATCTACTGCCAGAAGATGGGATGCTTCAGCAAGATTAGTTCAAATTGAAGGTAGATGGGTAAATGAAAACGGAACAAGTTTCTGGACTTATTATTTCACATCTCCTTTTAAGAAAACTGCTCTGAAGGTTGATGGCAGCATGTCACAGGAAGTATATAACAACTTTTTCGGAATTGGCTTTAGTGAATTTCAAATCAGAGTTGATAGTGACAAAGCAATAGAATTAGCTAAAAAGCAAGGCTTAAAGCATTTTCCAGTTTCAGAAATAACCCTTGGCAGAAGCGGTGGGTTAGAATGGGAAATCAGAAGCTCAGATGGATATTTCAGAGTTTCTGCTTCTAAAGAAGAACCAGCAAAAAAAGAAAAAGAAGCTAAAAAGTAACTCCCCGAGTACAGGGCCCCTGTTTCCGGGTACGGAAATAACTCCCCGAGTACAGAATTAAATTTAGCCTTTTTAATTTACCTTAACTGCCGTCTGAGTAAGATTGGCAGTTTTTCTTTTAAAAAATCAGATAATTTAATCATTAAAGGGTAAAATAATGAGAATAAATAATAAATATTTAAAATTATTTTTTATTTTCACTTTATTTATCAGTTCCTGCGATAATATTCCTGTTGATCCTCCTGTTATTTCTGAAACACCAGTGCCATCACAAACATCAGATCAGAGATTAATGGATTTGATTAAACCATCATCCAAAAATTTTTTAGGAATACATCCTGAAATAGATTTTTCGCAGGTTGAATATCTGGAAATTATATCAATACCAGAAAATGGTATTCCTCAAAGTATTGGGAAACTAATAAATCTCAGAACTTTAAGCTTAAAAGTAAATGATATCAGAGAGATACCCTTAGAAGTTTTTACCCTTAAAAAGCTAGAAACACTTAGTTTACAGAATTCGACCTTAACGGAACTATCGCCCCAGATAGGCAACCTAGTTAACTTAAGAGCATTAAATATAAGTAACACATTTATTAAAACCTTACCAGCAGAAATCGGTAATCTTTCTAACCTTGAAAGCCTTATTGCCAAAGACTCAGACTTATTGAAGCTGCCAAAGGAAATTGGCAGGCTAAAAAAATTAAGATTAATAGATATCTCAAGGACAAGTGGCTTTGGTTCTCCAATAGAAGAATTAACCTCAAATCTTAAAGGGGTTCCTGATGAAATATGTAATGCTGAATCTCTTGAAACAATAGATTTTTCCAGTTCCATCCTGGAAAGAATTCCTGAGTGCCTTAATAAACTTTCAAAATTACATAAATTGAACCTTAATTCAACAATGTTAACTGAACTGCCTCAATCTCTGAAAGGCCTTGATTCTCTACAAAGCCTTGATTTGACACAAACTAAGGTAAAAAAGTTACCAGAGGACATCGGACATCTTAAGTCCTTAAAAATGTTGAATTTATCAGGAACTAAATTTCTGAAAGATTTACCTCCTGAAATTGGTGGTCTGGAATCATTAGAAACTCTAACTATTAATAATTCAGCCCTAAAATCACTTCCTCCTGAAATTGGTAAACTTAAATACTTAAAAAGCATTATTTTAAATAAAACATTTCTTTCTCAAATACCTGGTGAAATTGGTAACTTGGTAAACCTTAAAAGCATAAGTATCAATAATTCACTACTAACATCATTACCTCCGGGAATAGGTAATCTGGCTTACCTTGAGCAGCTTGACCTTTCAGCAAATAATCTACAGGAATTACCATCAGAAATTGGCAACCTGATAAGCCTTAAAACCTTTAATCTCACTCATAATAATCTTAATACACTTCCACCAGAAATTGGCAAACTTAGAAGTCTTGAAACCCTTGAGCTTTCACAAAATAACCTGAAAGAATTACCAGCGGAAATTGGTCAGCTATTAAAATTAACAAAACTGAACCTTCCTAAAAATAATTTAGAAAGTATACCTTTGGAAATAGGGAAGTTATTTAACCTTATAGAGCTTGATCTATCAGGGAACAACCTTAAAACAT
This sequence comes from uncultured Candidatus Sericytochromatia bacterium, assembly GCA_964422885.1. GTDB lineage: Bacteria > Cyanobacteriota > Sericytochromatia > UBA7694 > JACMQJ01 > CAYRDV01. Next base: position 17,653 of record CAYRDV010000011.1, on the reverse strand, counting down.
TTCCTGAAATTATAGCAAACCTGACGAATTTAAGCTCTGCCTCTTTACGAAATAATTCATTCACTACATTACCTGAATCAATGAAAAACTCAAAAAAGATTGGTAAAATTTCTCTGTGTAATAACAATATTAGCTACAGTTACCCCAATATAATAAGTCTAGATGAACCAATAACCAGAGAAATATGTCAGCCTTCCCTCAATAGATAATATTTATCGCTTAAAAACTCGTTAGAAAATTATCTCTTTTTTGTGATTTGAATCTTTTGCCACAAGACTTTTAAGTATGATAATTTTTTTAAGAAGATTAAAAAAACGAGGTAAAAATATGTCTCAAACACTATCTGTTGAATTATCAAATAATACTATTGAAATATTCGATTTACTTTCCAAAAGAACAAAAAGAACCAGCTCAGATCTGCTGGAAGAAGCTCTGGCAAATTTTTTTCAGGAATATAAGGAAATATTACTTGATGGGTAATTATCCAGCTACTTTTTGATGGTACAATGTTTTATAGAGTATGGTAGGACAAAAAAGTTTATACCGATGAAAAAATTTAATCTTAAGGCTTTTACAGCCATTTTTGGTATTTGTTTATTACTTTCAGGATTTACCGATTTATCACCATTACCTCATGAAGCCTGGATAAAGCCCGTTAAAGGAACAATTACCAATCCTTTTGGCAATGGTTATAATTTTTTTGGATATTACCGGGCAGGTCATACTGGTATTGATATTAAGGCTCCTGTAGGTACATCTGTTGTAGCAGTAGCAGCGGGAAGAGTTAAATATTTAAAGACCAAGCCAAATATGCGTTATGGTAACTATATAGTAATAGAACATAATAATGGTTTGTACTCACTTTATGCCCATTTACAAAAAGTGTTTGTAAAACTAAATGAAAAAGTAAGCAAAAATGATGTTATAGGAAAAGTAGGAGTTTCTGGATTGGCAAGCTACCCTCATCTTCATTTTGAGGTCGTTGACCGAATACCTTCAAGAGATGGGGCATGGGGCTATAATTATATCTGCCAGCTGATAGGCGATAAAAAATTTAAAACACTCTTAGAAAAAAAATTAATTACTTATAAAGATGAAAAGGAAGATAAAGACTTAGTTCGTTTTCAAGTAGAAGAAGAAAAAACTAATCCTAAATTTGCAGATGCAAATGTAGTAGCTTTACCTCTTAGTGATGTTGAGCAAAAGTTTAATTTTTTAAACGTGCATGAAAAAAAAATAACCCACTTTTTCAGAGCAAAAAAAAATACCTGCGAGGAAAAACTAATTGAGCCAATTACTTATTATAATCCCGAAAATTTCCTACCAAAATATGAAAAATCGGTTCTCCCTGATTTTAGAAAATATGTCAACAAAAATATTCAAAAAGTAAGTACCCCTAAACCTACACCAGAACCTGTTCGGGAAACACCATTACAATTAAAAACCGGGAAATAAGTGAGGAGGAAGTGAGGCGGTAAACAAGTTTACCTGTGAGGCAACAAGGAAGCCTTGTCTGTGAGGGGGAAGTAAAGAAGTGAAAAGAAGTTTTTGTTTTACTTCTTCCTCACTTAACGAAGTGACCTCACTAGGACAGCTTTAGCTGTCTGGCCTCACTTCCTCCTCACTAAGATAGCTAAAGCTATCTGACCTCACTTTGTAATTTCACATCATGTCGTGCATCCTGATTCTCTTTTATTTTTACTGAAAAAGCCCGGCTTGTATATCCTACCTTTGATACAGTCATTTTATAACCTCCTGGTGGAATATTTCTAACAGTATATTTTCCATCAGGGCCTGAAATAGTCATAACAGTCAGCTTATCGCCCTCAAACATAACCCTTGCACCTTTTATAGGCCCTGAATTATCAGTAATTTTTCCTGTAACAGCAGAACTTTTCCTTTTTACAGTGGGAGTTTTATTTTCTGGTTTATCACCTTCAAGAACAATTTCCCGGTTAAGCTCTGTTCCTGCAATAATATCAATATCAATGGACTTTATTTCCTGTTCATTTTTTCTTATTGAAAGAAGATGACTACCTGGCTTTAAACCGCTAAAATTATATTTACCTTCTTTATTAGTAGTAGATTTCTTATCATTATCAACAACAATTGTAAGATCAACGACCGGGTTATTATTTATATCAAAAATCCTCCCGGAAATAGAGCCACTTACAGCGACCAATTCAATATTTGCTTCAGTAATATTTCCCGGCCGGATCAATAACTGTCTTCGTGATTCCTGATATCCATCCTTTTCGATTACAAGAATATATTCGCCTTTGGGGATTTGGATAAATTTAAAAGTTCCTTCGCTATCAGTATAGGTTTTAGTAGTATATTTACCAACTAAGCCCTTCAAATTAATCAAGGCTTTATCGAGACCAGAGCTTCCGGTTGTTGTAGTAATTTTTCCCTTTAAAACACCAAAATCAGGATCTGCTGTTTCTTTAGATGATGGGATAGGTACTGGTGTAGGTTTTACTTCCGGTACTTTTGGAATTACACTTGGTTCCTCTTTAGGACTAGGTTGTGGTTTTGGTGTAGAAGTTGGCTCAGGTTTGGAAGTAGGTTGTGGTTTAGGTGTAGGTTTAGGTTCAGGTTTAGAAATTTTGTTTTCTGGTTTTCGCTCAACTTCAGGTTTTACCGGAGAAATAATTTTTGGCTGTAAATTCTCCTGCTGAAACGCAGGAATTTTGCTGTTAAATGATAAAGTAATCATATATTCAGTGTCCGCAAAACCTTTTGTACTGGAAGTACCTAATGTTAAAAAGCTAACTGTAATGTAGGGCAGAGGTTTACCTTTTATTCCAAAATTAATTGAATCTGTAAAAGTACCAATTTTTCCCAAATATTCCCCTTCAAGATTAATATAATCAGTAACCGGAATATCAAGTCCTGTCATTAATCTTGCACCATCAAGATTTCCGCTAAAGCCAATATGTCCGCTCAGTAAGTTATAAATACTGTTATCTTTCATCTTCCAGTTAAAATCATGGCTTAAAACCATATAAAGATAATTACCATTAGTAATTACTGTATCTTTTGCCAGACCAATCATATTTGCTCCGACTGCCAGAGAAGTAGGGGCTTTTTCTGTTGGGCTGATTAGCTGGTACTTAAGATTTCCGGCCAAGCCACTGAAACCAATTAAAGGAGATCCGCCAACAATACCAAGTTCAAAGCGGTTAAAAATACCTGCATGAAGATTACCGGTAAATGCAGAATTTTTAAAAAGATAGGCAGTTGTCAATTCAAATTCACCTAAATCAGCAACATCTGCTGTTGGCATATTTATAAGCCCGGTATACCCCCATGGATTCGCTTTTGTACTCTGTTTTGCCATTACAGGAGAGTTAAACGAGATACTACAAATAATCATCAGGGATGTGAATAATTTATTAAATTTGTTTTTCATTTTCAATACCTTTAATCCATTATTGATTTTCTTTCTGTTATTATCCAGCCATTATCAGTTGGCACAACAATGTCAACCAAAGTAAATTTGTTTTCTTCATTCTTATCTTTTACTATAACTTTATACTCAAGCTTTACACTAAAAATACTATGCTCAATATTCACAAAATCAATAAATTTGTAAGAATATTTTATATCAGGAATTGGTACATCTGCTCCTTCCAACACAAATTTATTAATGGTGTTGGGTGAGTGTGAAAACTCTGCCCAGTAATTTATTATAGTTGCAGTAGGCTTTGAAGTTAAATCTCCCAGCTTTGATGAAATTTCAGGCTGATTTGCCAGTAAATAAGTTGCCAGATATTTATATTCTTTAGCTTTTACAGGAGAATCTTTTTCAGATAATGAACCAAGTTTTTTATAAATTCTGTATAGTTCGTATCTGTCATCCGGTGTATACCGTTCATAACTGGTAATCAGGACCAGCGGGAAATGTTCAATAGCTTTCTGATACCAGTTTATAGCCTCATTAGGCTGTTTCATCTTTTTTAGATAAAAGTCTCCCACAAATTCATATAATTTAGGATGGATATAGGGGTTTAATTCTACGGCCTTTTTTAGAACTTGAAGTGCTTTTTCTTTATTTTCAGGGGAAACAGCAATTAATATATCAGAATATGTTTTATAAAAATTATAATTATATTTATCAAGATAAATGGCTTTTTCAATATATTTTAAAGCCTCCTGAAGATGGTTTTCCCTAAAAAGAATACTGGCATAACTGTTGTGATGTTTTGCTGAAGGCCATGGAGCAAGCTTAATCGCCCAGTAGTTATATTTTTTTGCCTCCTGAAGATGATTGTTTTCCAGTTCATAAGCTCCTTTTGTATACATATAAAGTGAAAGATAATTCATAGTTGGAACAAAAATTATAAATACAGAAATAGCGACTAAGACAGGTCGTTTGATATAGTTAAACCGATCATTAAATTCAGAAAATCTTGTTTCTTTAAAGCCAACAGAGCTATAAATAGAAATTAGTAGGCCAACATGAGTCCAGAACATAATAGGTATAGCAGCAACACTCCAATCTATATCTACAGAAATGTGTATAAGAGAAGAAATTATACCAACCAGTAAACCAAGAGCGATTCCTTTAAAAATTTTTTCAGAGTTATTAAAAGCTTTAAAACTCATGTAAAGAATTGATAGAGCCAGAACAATAAATGTAGTAAACCCAACCACGCCTGTTTCTGTGAGTAACTGAAGATAATAATTATGCGGATTAATGGAAAAATATCCGGCTCTTTCCTGATATAAGCTGTAAACAAAAGGAAACGTGTTTAAACCGGTACCAATTACCGGATGATCAAGAAATATTCTAAAACTACCTCTGAGAAGGCTTTTTCTCCATTCAATAGAATTTTCAGCAGTTGAAAAAATATTCTGCAAAGAAAAGAAACGATGTACAATGTCTTCCCAATTCATAATCACTGGAATAATGCATAAAATAGCAACGATACCAATATAAATCAGATTTTTTCTTAAAATTTTACGACCAAGTATAAAAATCAATATCAGGGAAATTAAACAGCTTAACCATATACCTCTTGAAAAAGTAAGAACAATAGTTATAAAACTTAGTATCGAAACCAGAGCATAAAATGCTTTTTCCAGAGGTGATTCTTCTTCATATAAAAAGTTGGCTAATGCCAGAGAAAAGGTTAAAAGCATAAAGGCTCCCAGATCATTTGATCTGGAAAGTGGGGCATAAGCCGGTTCAAAAATAAGAGTTTGTGAATAATTGATTAAAAAGCTGATTATTCCTATTAAACTGACAATTGTTCCGGCAAATAAAACGGTGTATGAAAGAAGTTTAATTCTGTTTTTGGTATCACACCAGCTATAAATTATCATCGGCAAGGAAATATACATTACATTTCGCATTAATTCCTCAAGGCTTGCCAGCCTTGCAACAGAAAAAGCAAATGATAATGTTAGTACTGCGATCCAAAAAATGGAAATACCCCATAAAGGATATTTAAGAAGAAGATCTTTTTTTTCTTTAAAGAGTAAAAAAATTAAGCCACCACAGATCACCTGCCCGGCAACCTGGGTACTGATATACCTGGCACCGTACTCTACCGGCATCCAGATAAATAATAACAGTAACCCGACATAAAATAATAAATTAATCCTATTACTGATGCAATCTCTAAAAAAATCAATAATCTTTGCTTTCAATTGATACAACTTTATCTATAACTGTTCTATAATTTTTTATTTGGCATTATATCATTTAAAATAATAATATTAATTTATTAATAACTTGGAAAAAGTGTATGAATATAAAAGAGTATAAAGCGTTACTTTACTTAAATAATTCGCCTGACAGTAAACCTGTTAGTATAAGCATTGATGGAAACAATATAAAAGTAGAAATGGAAGAAAATATGTATCTTCCTGTTACTGAATCTGAATTTAAAATAGGAGGAAATGACTCAGATTTTTTAGTTGTAAAAAATAAAAATAATACTCTTTTTATAAAAGATCTGGAAATATTGGATGAGCTTATAAATAACAACAGTAATGAGCTTTTTAGTAATCTGAAGCAACAACATAAAAAATCTAAACATGGCAGGAAATATACTCTGATATATATCTTAGGAATTTTGGCAATCTTGATTTTTCTCACCTTTCTTAGTTTTAATCTTCTTACCAATATTATTGCTAAAGCAATTCCTCTTTCCTGGGAAAAAACATTGGGGGATGCGGCAGTAGCAGCAATGTCCGCCGGTAAAACAGTAAATGATGAAAAACTGTTAAAACCAGTTAGAGAAATCGGTACATATCTTGAAAGCAAAGGAAATGACCCAAGATATAAATTTAAATTTTATGTGGTAAAAGATGATCAGATAAATGCCTTTGCCTTACCAGGAGGTAATGTAGTTGTTTATACCGGGTTGCTGAAAAACTCAGATTCACCCGAAGAAGTGGCAGGTGTGTTAGCTCATGAAATTCAACATGTATATCAGAGACATGGAGTAAAAAGGGTCGTAAAAAGGTTCGGCATTTCCATTTTTTTAAGCCTGATGTTTGGGAATATTGGCGGTCAGCTTGATCAAATCGGTGGCGAACTGGCAGGCTTAAAATTTGACCGGGAAGAAGAAAGTGAAGCTGATAGGATGGGGCTTCAATTATTGTATAACTCAGGAGTAGACCCAAATGGGATGGTAATATTTTTTCAAAAGCTAAAAGAGATGAATAAAGACTTACCAGAAGTACTGGCATTTCTGTCCACTCATCCGGCAACAGAAAACAGAATAGAAGTATTACAGAAACTTATTAAGGAAAAATATGATAATAGGCCTTTTAAAAAGGAATTTAATATTGACTGGAAAGAAGTAAAAGAGATTGCTGCTAAGAACTAATTTTTTTTCTAACTTTTAGATACTTAAATTAATTTTTAGGCTTGGCTTTTATTATAAAATAATAGAATTATTAATGATAAACATTCATTTTAATAATGAACGGTATTTATGATAATAAGCTTCAGATACTTTTAATTCTCCAATTTTTTCAGTACATTCAGCTAATTTTAGAAATACTTCTGTTTTTTTTGAATTTATTTTTAAACTTTCACAAAAATATTTTATTGCATTTTTATAATCATTTTGTTCCAGTTTTGAAAGACCAAGTTTATAAAAAGCACTATACATAAAATCATTATCATCAGACAAAGAAGAAACTTTTTTAGCAGGCTCAGGCAAGCGGTTATTTTTTTCAAAATCCTTTTTTACCATTACCCCAAAGCCACCAAAAGTATTATCAAATTTTTCTACAGTTTCCTCATACTGCCTGGTAAACTCATAAAAAAAATAATTATCCGCATATTGCGGATTTTCTCTGATTGTTTTCCAGACTTTCGCCACATCCGGGCAAAAGAAGCTACAGACAATATCATGAAAAACAATCATATTTGCAAAATCTTTAACATTTTCAAAATCTTGCATACAAGCATCATAGGTATGATCACCATCAATAAGAATAAGATCAATTACTGGCTGGTTTTCCAGAAAATTAAAGAATTCCTGTGATTGGCTTGACATTCTCTTGTAATGAAGATTTTTCTTAGTTTCAAAATATTGCTTCAAAAGATCTGGTTTTTCAATTATATCAATAGCAAAAGCAGAACTAAGAGGAATATTTCTTTTTAATAAAAATTCAACGGTTACAATAAATGTTCCACCATACATTACCCCAATTTCTACATAATTTGAGATATTATATTTTGAAATATGAATCAGGTAATCACTGAATTGGTTTGGATTTTGCAAGCAATACAAACCCTGTCCGCAAAATTTTTTTAAAAATTCTGGAACATTATCTCTCGCTCCACCAATACCAAGATTAGGTACTAAAAAATCCTCTACATATCTTAAGTCATTTAGATCATCAAAATTACTATCTTTAATTAAATCAATACGGGAAAGATCATACATAAAAGCTTTAAAAGTAAATTAATAATTAGTATATTTGTTATTTTATCATAGATTTAGTTATACTTTTAACAATAATTTTACTACCTGTTAACTAGAATTCAACTACTTCAAGGAAAGTTTTAATTAAGATCAGCTATAATAAACCTAACGAGATATATTCTGGAGGCTAAAATGGGGTTCGATCCTGTTGCAGGAAGCACAAATAAAGCAGATTCAGTTCTGGGTTCACTTAAAATAAGTGTAAAAAAACCAGACGAATCTAAATCTGAAGATAAAAAAATTGATATATCATCAGATAAAGTAATTAAGATAGGCATTGGGAGTGAAAAAGGAACTGTTCCCAATGTAGAAAAGGCTGTTTCTGAAAGCCTCACTCCTATTAAGGGTGGAACATTTGTTGTAGGTCAGCATACATTTCCCAATATTCGTCAGGTGACTCCCGGTTATGAATTAGATGATGCCCAAAAAATTACATCAGGAAATAAAATTGATGAAGTATTTTTTAGTACTGAAGACGGTAAATTATTTGTAGCATACGGAACCCAGGAAGATAAAGGGGCTTTAAATACTGATCATGTAAAAGAAGGATATATTGGTAAATTTTCTTTTAAAGATGCAAAAGGCCACCTTGTACACTCTAATGCCAAAATAGAAAAAGTTAATAATGAAATAAATACCGTAGGAGAAGGGGCAAAATCCCCTCTTATTTCTACCTGGTCAAGTATTAAAGAAGCAGGAGCGACCGGTATAACAAAAGGTATTACCGAAATGGGTACAACAGTTATTGCGATGTTTATCGGTAAATCTCTGATTCAGAATGGGGTAACAGCAGTTACAGGTAACGCGGCGACTCAGGCAGCTGCAGGTGCCGCCGCTGGTGCAGTAGTTAACACAGCTCCTGCTGCTGGCAGTGGAGCTGTTGCAGTAGCAAAAGCACTGATAAAACCAGGAGAAATAGTAAAAGATGGAAAAACTATCGCTTCTACCATGAGTTCAACAATGAGACAGTTTGCTATAGGAGCAACTATTGCCGGTGCAGTTGTTGGTACAGTTGCTGTAGGTATGTCTGTTTATGGTGCAATTTCAGTTACCAGAGTAAAAAATGACTATACAACTATTGAAATGCTTACAGATCCAAGCCTGGCATTTGTTCCTAAGAAAAGCGTTCCGGTAATGGGCACTCAAAATACCACAGCAAAATAACTCCCCTAAAGGGGCCCCTGATTCTGAGTACAGAATTAACTCCCAGAGTACTGGGCCCCTGATTCGGAGGACCAAATTAATTTTTAGCTTGCCAATGACATTTCTTTTTTGATGACTTCCGCTATTTCATTTGCATGTGTCTGAATCAGTGTTTGTTCAATACCCTCAACCATTACTCTTACCAAAGGCTCTGTTCCTGATGGTCTGACAAGAATCCGTCCATTATCACCCAAACTGATTTTAGCTTTTTCAATTACTGCTTTTATAGATTCATTGGATTCAAGATTATTTTTTGATAAAACAGGTACATTAATAAGAACCTGTGGAAAAAGACTAATTTCTTTGCGTAAGGTTTTTAAAGATTTCTCGCTAATATGAATAGCTTCCAAAAACATTAATGATGTTAATAGCCCATCTCCAGTACTGTTTAGTTCAGGGAAAATTATATGTCCAGACTGTTCGCCACCAATTTTTGCTCCTGATACGGCAATCTGCTCTGAGACATAACGATCTCCTACCTGGGACCGAAGAAATTGCTGATTCATTTTTTTTATGGCAATCTCAAAGCCAAGATTACTCATTATTGTTGCCACAACAACTTTATTATCCTGTAACCGTGGTAAATATCTGGAACAGATAAACATGATTTCATCACCATTTACTTCATTCCCATCTTCATCAACAGCTAAAAGCCTGTCTGCATCTCCATCAAAAGCAATGCCCAAATCAAGTTTTTCTTGCATCACCAGTTTTTTCAAACCTTCAAGGTGAGTAGAACCACAATTAAGATTTATATTTTTCCCATTAGGAGTATTATTTATCACCTTATACTCAATATCGAGACTATCATATACAAGTGGGGCAAGATGAAAATTGGCACCATTCGAGGTATCGACACCAACTTTTAATTTATTTAAAGGATATGTACAGATTTGTTCTATATAATCTACATAAGTCGTTATAATATCTGATTTATCACATATTCTTCCAACTTCACCACCAATTGGCCTTGGCAAATTATCACCAGTTGATTCAATAAGTGACTCAATTTCAAGTTCCAGTTCATCGTCCAGTTTACCACCAAGATTATTAAAAAATTTTATCCCATTATCCTGGGCAGGGTTATGAGAAGCTGAAATAACAATTCCGGCAAGAGCCTGAAATTTTCTTACCAGCCAGGCAATAACAGGTGTAGGAGCAACTCCAACATCCCAGACATCAACCCCAAGAGAACATATTCCAGAACTAATTGATGCTGATAACATGTCGCCTGATTGCCTTGTATCACGACCTATTATTATATAATTATTAGTCGTTGGTGGTGTTTTTGTTAACACATAACTTCCAAACCTTCCAAGGCTAAATGCCAGTTCCGGTGTAAGAGTAGTATTAGCAACACCTCTGACTCCATCAGTTCCAAACAGTTTTTTCATCTCTATGACTCTTTTTATAATATAAATCCATCACTTGAATATAATAATTATATTCGTGTTCAATACTGACTGTCCAATTTACCAAAGCAAAAAAGCTGGCAATTGCCAGCCATATATTTTATCTGTTGAGAAAAGAGTTATTTATCGTTTTCCGGTAAAAATAAAGCGATTGCCGGTGAAAACGCAAGAACGCAGCATAAACTCAGAAGTGTACCTAAATTCATATGTAAATCATAACCATAACCAACAAGTCCAGGTGCTAATGATGAAAGGATATATGTAACACTAAACATCGTTCCAAGAATCATGCCAATTAAAGTAGGGTTCATATTTTTTTGATTTTGTAATAAAGTTATTAAGGGTGATACACCAAGAAACATTCCGACTCCGGCTAAAGGAAGAAGGACAGCAATTGCAGAGCTATTACTGGTATTTAAAGCGGCGAAGGAAACAACTGGTAAAAGAAGAGCCGCGATTGCGATAAAAACCTTACATTTTTTGAAATATTGTAATAAGACTCCTGTTCCTATTGCTGCTGGTACTCCCCAAAGGTTCATCCAGCTCATAAGCTGCATTGTCTGTGGCTTGGAGATATTAAAAACTTCCTGATAATAAATAGGCAACCAGGTATTAAAAACCAGATAAAGAGCAAGAGGACCGGTAAAAGCAAGAGAGATTAGCCATGTAACAGGTAACTTTAAAGTATATGTATAACTTACTGAAGATTTAGTTTTTGATGTATTCTCACTATTTTCAATATTGAAGAAAAACCAGAGAAGTAAGAAAAATACTCCACTTAAGATACTATACAGGGAAAGGGTATTTTGCCATCCCAAAATCTGATTTAAGGGTAAAGTAAACCACAAAGCAAGAATTACGCCAACATTTACGGCCACACCATTAATTGAGTTTATCAGTGGCCTTTGTTTTGCTGAAAAGACCTGCATCGTCACAGCACCCATCAATGTTACCCACATTGCTCCTCCCATCCCAAACATAAACCGTCCAGCGATCCAAGCCGGATATGAAGGCAGCCAGGGAATCAAAGCTCCAGTAAGAATTAGAACGCCACTTATCCTTAGAGATTTTTTCAGTCCTAGTTTTGCAGCCATAATACCAGCAACAATTGGGAAAATACTTTTTGCCAGAGATATTACCGATATCAGCCATGAACCCTGTGAATGGCCAATACTCAATGCTTTTTCAATTTCCTGAAATAAGGGAACTATTCCCATCCAGCTCATTCCGAAACTGGCATACATACCAAACATAATAAATGCAACCATCCAGTTTTTACTGACTTTTAAAGGTTTTACATCTTCTTTTTCTATTGTACTTTCCGCCATCATATGAAATATCCTTAATAACAAAATTCATTTTCTTAATAGTAACTCCCGGAAATACCGGGTCCCTGTTTTTATTAACACCAAAGTACCTGAAGGTATTCCCAAGGGTCACAAGCTTTGGAAACAAAACAGAGTTTTGTTTAACCCCGATGCAGAACATCGAGGTATATTTAATAATAATAAAAAATTTTACTTACAAAACAAATACAAATTTTTTTTTGTAAGTAGTTTGTAAGTATTTATTCATAGAATAAAATCATTATAGAATAAAATTACAAATTAATTTATAAGTTAGATTTTATTAAATCAGGGTATAATGAGTAAAAGTAAAAATAATATGAAAATAAATAATATAATCAAATCACTTATTGTCAGCAGCCTGATTGCATTATCCGGCTGTAGCTCACGCATAGACTTAAATACTCAGTTAATTTCTTCAGAGGAAACAAACTCTTACTCTGTAAAATCTGATAATTTTAAAGTTGTAAAATCAGTAAGTGCCAAATTATGGGACAAAATTGAACTGATAAGAGCAACTGATTCAGGTATACCAGCAGAAAAGATTCACCACAGAGGTCGCCATCGTGATAGTGACATAGTTAGTTGTTTTGGCACTGATACACCTTCATCAACCGATTTTTGCCTTCATGATTCCGGTTCACCTTCAAGCCTAAAATACACTACCCCGGTTTTATTAATACATGGAGCAAACACTACAGCAACCAGAGCATGGGCTGATCCAGACGGAGATGGAAAAAAGAAAGGGCTTTCACAATATCTTAAAAGTAAAGGATTCAGAGTTTTTGCCGTAACATTTGCCAACAAGCATGGCGATAATTTTATCTGGAGCAGTCATATAAACAGAGCAATATCCAGAATAAAACAGATTACCAAAGCTGAAAGTGTTGATACGTTAGGACATAGCAAAGGTGGTTTCGCACTTAGATTATACACTTCCAATGTTTACAATGGACAAAATCCTTTTGGGCATGATGTCAGAAAAGCAATTTTTGTAGGCACTCCTCACAGAGGAATAGATTTTACTTTCCGTCATCCGGTAATTCACTGGGCTTTATTTCCTGAAAATGATGATCCGGTAAAATATGCTCCTCTAGCCTGGACAAAATTACTCTGGCAGGGGCAATGGCAGGATTCTTCAGAAATGAGTTTTGAAGGAAATTATTTTCCAGGTCAGTCACAGATGGTTGCCAAATGGGATAAGAAATATCCTTTATCAACTCTTGAGCAGGATTGGCACACCACTTATTACGGTGGTCAGGGATTCGTAAGTCAAAGCCCTGGAATTGATAAAATCATCAAACATGGTGGCAATCTTGTAGAGAAAGTAAGACGCTCTCCTGTTGATCCAAGTGTAAAAGTAGCAGTTCTTGCTGGCTCAAGCCCTACAGTACCAGGTATTCTTAATGAAATAACGGGGCCAAGTGATGGTGTTCTTTTCCTTGAAAGTGCAAAAGCGACATCTGATTTAACCAGTGGTGGAGCAGAGCTTTTGGCAGAAAAAGCAATGTTACTGAATCATCTTCAATTGGTATCAGACACCAAAGCAATGGAGTGGATTTCCCAACAACTCGCAAAATAGCCCAATGTCTGAACTATGATTTATGTGATTAAATGATTAGTATGACAAATTCAGATTGTGGGAAATGGCAATAAATCCCCTAAAGGGGCCCCTGTTAGTATTAACTCCGGGGTAAACCCCGGCCCCAAAGAATTTGGGGAAACCCCGATGTGAACATCGAGGTATTTTAATACTAATAAAATCAGCCTTTATCTTGTATAAGGGTTGTTTCAATGATAAATTAATGAGGTAAAAGTATATGAGAAAAATCGGCTATCATTTAGCATGGGATCTTTTTGAAAGTGCTGAAAAGCATCAGGATTCAACAAGATTTTTTATACCTGAAGGTACAACATACAAGCCAGTTACCTGGGATGAGTATGCTCAAAAAGTAAAACTTATTGCCGGTTTTCTTATTTCTCAGAATTTAAATGTTCAGGAGAAAGTTTCTGTACTTGGTCAAAACAGTTTTAACTGGTGTGTAACTCACCTGGGAGTCCAAAGTGTAAGAGGAATACTTGTTCCTATATATCCAGCGTCTCAGCCTGATTTGCTGGAATATTTTTTAAAACACTCAGATTCAAAAATTTTATTCTGTGATAGTAGTTTTTTACCAACACTTTCTAAAATTGATATCGCAAAAGTTGAAAAAATAATTGTTCTTGATAACAAAGTTTCTGAAACTCTAAAAGTACCTGTGATTAGTTTCTCCGAGGCTATGGAAAAAGGAAAAGAGTTTTTACCAAAAGCCGAAGAAGTATTAAACTCCGCAAAATCCGAAGATATTGCTACCATTATTTATACATCAGGTACTACCGGACTTCCAAAGGGAGTAATGCTGACCCATGCCAATTTACAGTCCAGTGCTTCTGACTGGATTAGTCTAAATAAACAGAACATACCTGAAAACGCCGTTGATTTACATTGGCTACCTCTTTCCCACACTTTTGGAAGTGGTTCCATTATGCTTGGCAACAGGCTTGGTTGGCAGAGTTATTTTGCTAATCATAAAGAGCTGATTGAAAAGTTAAAAACAGTAAAGCCTCATGTATTTTTATCTGTTCCAGCTTACTGGGAAAAAATTTATAACCTGATGCAGTCACTTGGTGGCAATGATCTGAAAAAGAACTTTGATGAGGTAACAGGTGGAAGACTGGTATTTGGTTTATCAGGAGGAGCTGGACTGAAAAAAGAAATCAAACAGGGTTTTTATGATATTGGCCTGTTAATTATAGAAGGCTACGGCCTTACTGAATGTTCTCCAACATTAACCATGAATCGCAAAGATAAATTTAATTTTGACAGCGTAGGTGTTCCTTACCCAAGTGTTCAGGTAAAACTGGCTGATGATGGTGAGATACTTGCCAAAGGACCGAATATTTTCCTTGGCTACTTTAAAGACGAGAAAGCGACAAAAGAAGCATTTGATGATGATGGTTGGTTTAAAACCGGAGATATTGGCAGATGGACAGAAGATGGTCTGCTACAAATTATTGATCGTAAGAAGGAAATCCTTGTTACCAGCGGTGGTAAAAATATTCCGCCTCAAAATATTGAAAGACTCTTTCAGGATAATATCTATATTAATCATCTGGTAGTTTATGGTGATGGTAAAAAATTCCTTACAGCCTTACTCACCCTTAATGAGGAAGAAGTAAGAAAGGTACTTAATGAAACTGAAACAACCTGGGATACTCTTGTAAATTCTGAAAAAGTAAGAGCTCTTACCGAAGAGCAGATTAAAAAAGCAAACAATAACCTTGCTTCATATGAAACAATAAAGAATTTCTGGATATGTCCGAAACAATTAACTGTTGAAGATAATCTCCTTACTTCTTCACTTAAAATCAGACGTAAAGCAATATATGAAAAGTATAAAAATGAATTTGAAAAAATGTATTAAAAAAATGAGAAAAAGTTACTGGTTAATCACCTTAATAATATTTCTACTCTCATGTAAAGCAACGGATAATGTTGTAACTACAAACCATAAGAGTTTATGTTTTTCCACAAATAATTTCGATATAAAAACGACACCACTTTCACTTTCTATAGAAGGCATAATAACAGATAAAGAAACGTCACAGCCTATAAAAGATGCCAAAATAACTTTTCTGGAAAATACTTCTACCAGTGCTCAGGATGGTAAATATAGAATAATTACTTATTCTTTTGAATATTGTACTTATTTAATAAAGGTTAATAAAGATGGTTATAAGGAACTAACTCAGAAAATAACTCTAATAAAAAATGTCACAACAATGAATTTAAATTTAAGTTTAGAAAAAAATAATTAAGTTTTTTAGACTTTTCTACCAAGTTCAGTGTTTACAGCATTTGTGGGATCTAAATTCTGTTTTTAAGGAGTGGTCTGGATAAAAATGATGAGTCAGAAGGATACAGTATTCTGGAATATCTTATAAAATTAATAATTGAAAAACAAAGAATTATAGGTTATAAATAAGCATTGAAAATAAAACAGGTTGGAAATATAAAATAGATGAAGAAATTTTTTGGAATTTTAATATCATTATCTTTGATAACATCATGTTCAAATCAAACAGTTGCACCAAACTTATCAGAAAATACCAGTAACCAAATAAAAACTTCATCAGATGATGTTTTAAATTATTTCTTTAAAGATTCAATAGCAAGACTGTTTCGAGATTTAGATGATAACAAAGATAATAAATTATCTTCATCTGAAGTTGAAAATGCTATATGGGATGAGAAATTTAGAAGTCTGGATAAAAATAAAGATAGTTTTTTGTCATTGGATGAAGCATTGTCTAATAAAAGTTCTTTAATCTCAAATGAGTTAGAAATGAGGAAAAGAGCAGAGGAAAAATTTAAAATAGTAGATAAAAATCGGGATTTATTTATAGATTTCAATGAGTTATCCAATGTTTATAAAAAAGATCCTGATGAAACAGATAATAATAAAATAAAGGCAATTGGTGTAATATTTCAATCAGTTGATTATGCTGCTGCTTCAGGAAATAAAGATGGGAAACTGAGTTTAGAAGAATTTGAGAATTTTATGTATATTTTCCCTCTTTCATTTTCATCAATAATTACAAAGAAATTTCCAGAGATTTTTTCATAACAAAAGTTTACTTCTTTAAATGTAAAAGGAGAGTTGGTCTTTAGTCCCAAAAGAACTAAAGACTTTTTCTTTTTTACTGCCAATACAATTCTAGAGTCCACCCTGTTTCCACTACAAAATGCTGGAAATACTGATGAACAGACTTAATGGTAATTTTGATAATAATTAATATATAGTAAAAATACCCGTTAAGAAAAATTAAAATTGAAAAACTTAAAATAGATAAAAATGAACCTGTTTATAAATAATTTTATATATATTAACTTCTTTACGCTTTACTTATTTCATCAATGTTTCAGAGATTCTTTAGTTGAATTTTTGATGATTCTTAAAACAGATAACTTTATGGAGTAAGGTTTTTCCAGAGAAGTAACCAGTTCGTCTTACCATGTATAATCACATAATTTAAAAATAAATCCTTTTTTGGAAGTATATTCAAAATTATAAACAGAGTAAATTTTGTAACCTTCCGGTATTTTCTTTAAACCCAATGAGGATGGATTATCTATAAATGAATATTGTATTTTTTTATCAGATAAATTACGATAAAAATTTTCAATATCACTTTTAGAACCCTTATATCCTCTGTATTGAAATGCACTACACAAACATAACTCAGCACTACCACCCGTATCTTGAATTTCAGTCTCTGTATATGTTAATTTAATAGTGCCTTCTGGGTAAGCAACATTTTCAATTATTTCCTTTAAATTAGATAACTTACTATTATTTTCATGAATACCTAAAATATAAAAAAATGGAATAATAAGTGGAATCAGTAATAAAAAAGAATTACTTAATAATATTTTTATCTTGGTACTCATAAATAGATTTAGAAATTTATTATCTAACTCTTATTTTATATCATCTTGTACATCCCATAGTTGAAATTTTTGTTGTTAATTACTTATATATTTTATTTAAAAGGGCAAACCTGAAGAATACCCCTAAAAAAATTAATTTACTGCCAATTGTACCATTTTTAATTTTCCAAAATATCAAGTTGGTAGTATTTAGCAGTAATAAAGAATGAAAAAAGAATTAGGAAAAAATTAGCTTCATTTTTAGTA
>CAYRDV010000010.1:0-35521 GCA_964422885.1 uncultured Candidatus Sericytochromatia bacterium | reverse complement strand
AAGTCCGTCTTCCAGGAAGAAGTAATTCATGATGAATGCCAATTCTTTTTAATCCGGTTGCTTTTCCGAAAGGAGAACCAATACTAAGAAGCTCTGTACTTCCTGGGTAACTACTGTCATCCTTTTCCTGTATTTCCAGATAATGTTTTATAAATTCTGGTCTTTCCATTTTAATTACTAAATATTTTTAATATTATAAAATATGACTATATTACTATAGCCTGGTTTTTAAAATTAAAATTTTTAATAAATTTTAGAATAAAAATATTCTTTATTAATTTATATTCCAAACAATTTAAAAAAAATTACAAAATATTCTTTTTATTGCAAGATATTTTTTATTGTTATTTATTAGCAAAAACAGGCATTTTTTTGATATTATTATTAATGTGTTTGAAATAATATTTACATGTGCAAAAAAAAAGTTAATCGGTAATCATTTTTTGCCTTAGTAAAAATTTAAAACTTGCTGAAAATTTTTGTTGAAATAGTAAAAATTAATTATTAAAATTGATAATATCTTGTTATTAGTACTGAGAATGCCTCGAAGCTTGCTTCGGAGTTAGTACTAACAGGGGCCCCACCTTGTGGGGAGTTATTTTACTTAAGTTATAAGCTTGAAATAGTTGGGAATAACTCAATTATTAATTTTATTGATATGATAATATTTTATTTATGGGCGTACTGACTCAAAATTACGAAATAATTAGGGAACTTGGCCGGGGTGGAATGGGTGCTGTTTACCTCGCCAATGATAAAAGACTGGACAGGCAGGTAGCTATTAAAGTTTTACAGCTTGATCCATCTCTTGATAATGCCGCAACAACGGAAATTATCCAAAGATTTCAAAAAGAAGCACGGGCGATCGCCAAGTTAAACCATCCAAATATAGTCAGTATCTATGATATCGGTGAAGAAAATAATCGATATTACATGGTAATAGAACTTCTTGAGGGTCAGGCTCTTTCAAATCTTGTAGAGCGTAAAGAAAGGCTTTCTCATGATAGTGTTCTAAGTATCGGTATTCAGATTTGCGCAGCCCTATCTTATGCTCATAAAAATGGAATTGTTCATAGGGATATTAAACCCGCAAATATTATGTTCTCTCAGGAAAATATTGCCAAACTTACGGATTTTGGAATTGCTCAACTTGGTAATGATAAACTTAGTCTTACACAAGCTGGTTCTATTTTGGGTAGTATTCTCTATATTCCCCCTGAACAATTAATTGATTCCAGAAAAGTTGATAAGAGAGCAGATATTTATTCACTTGGAGTTACTCTCTTTCAGCTCTTTACCGGAAGACTCCCTTTTGAAGGTGAAACTGTTGCTGAAGTTATTACCAAAATACTTAATCAGGAAGTTCCTTCAATGAGAACCTTTGATCCGGCAATCCCAGAACATCTTGACGAAATAATTCTGAAAGCAATGAAAAAAGAGCCAACTGAACGATACGAAGAAGTAAGTGAGCTTGGTAAAGCTTTAACCAATTACAGATTACAACCGTCTCTGTATAGTAATCATTCGGCAAATGATGAGTACAAACAAAATACCACCAGGCCAAATATGGCGGATAGTACTTTAATTATTACTACTAATAATAAAGGTAAAGGTAATGGTACTTCAACAACCAGAAATGAAAAAAAGAATTCAACTACTCAGAAGCTTGCTCCAGATGGGCTTATTACCAAAGGTGATTCTGGCCCGTTAAAAGGTACAGGTACTGTTCCGTTAAAAGGGTTAGGTTTTGCTAAAAAATTTGGCACAGACAAAACAATTCCTTTAGTTATAGGGGGTATAACTCTTGGTATAATTTTGTTAGTTACGGTTCTTGCTCTTGTGTTTGGGGGTAATACTCCTACCAATGAAAAAAGCCCTCAAAAAATAATAAAACCGGAAATAGATTCAGTTAAGTCTGTTCCGCCAAAAGATATTGAAAAACCGGTTGCCAAACCAACTGCTAAATCTGTAGAGAAACCCGTAACAAAGGCTACAGCTAAACCTGTTGTTAAAGCAACTGCAAAACCGGTAAGCAAGCAGATCGAAAAACCTGTTTACAGACCACCTGCACAGCCAAGAGTTACTCGGGTTAATAAACCGGTTTTACAGAGACCTGCTCCTAAGGTGGTAAAAATGGGAAAACCTGCTGTTGCTCCGGCTAAAAAGCCTGTTACAGCTAAATCTACTACGTCAAATAATAAAAAAGCAATTGGTGAAGGTTATTAATTTAATATTATGAAGAAAATAGCTTTAATTTTGTCTGTTTCATTAAGTATTTCACTCTCTGTATTTAGTAGCTCAGTATTTTCCAGAGAAACAAATTTTATTGATATTGATCAAGCACATCAGAATTTTGATGACATTGATGTTATTGTTAATGAGTACAAGATAATGAATGCTTTTCCTGATAAAACTTTCAGAGGAAATAATTCGATCGATCGCTATACTTATTCAGTGATTTTGTTAAATACAATTGATTTTCTAAATAAAAAAATGCTGGAAATTGAGCAGGAAAAAATATTAGAAACATCGACCCCAATTAACAGTGAAACTATTAAATATCAAAATATAAGCGATCTTGATAAAAATCACTGGTCTTACTCTAAAGCAATTGCTTTACTCAAACTGGGGCTGATCCGGACTTTTTCCGATAATACTTTCAGAGGGGAAAAAACAGTTGATTACATTGGTTTTGCTATTGGTATCGGAAGGTTAATGAATATTATTTATGATGATGCTCCACCTGTTTTAAAAAGAAAATGGCAAAAAGAAATTACTCACCATGTTCAAAGTATAAAGGGAATCCCTGAAGATAGTCCTGTTTATGAACCATTAAAGCTGGCCATTGAAAATAACCTGATTGATGCCAAGCCTGGTAATGGTCTGACTAAGCCTATAACAAGATATGATGTAGCAGACTATATAATCAGAGTAATCAATAAATTGGATGAACTAAGAAAGTATATTGTTTTTACCAGAATATAGATTGTTCAATCAATGAGGGATAAACTGAAAAATATTATCCTCCCCAATGGTTTTACCATGTTTGCTCCTGATAAACTTGATAACATCACAACCTATATTTTTTCGGAGCAAAAAGACTGGTTTGAAGATGAAATAAAGTTTTTAAGAAAGTTTTTCAAACCCGGTATGAATGTTCTTGATATTGGAACAAGCTATGGGATCTATACTCTTACTATGTCTGAACTGGTTTTCCCAGGTAAGGTATGGGCTTTTGAACCAGACATTAATACAGCCGGAATATTAAAAAAAAGTATTGAGTATAATAATTTAGAAAATATTATTCTGGAGCCTTTTGCTTTTTCCGGTAAAAGTGGCAGGTCAGTATTTAATCTTTCTAATTTTACCGAATTAAATTCCATAACTGCCAAGCCTGGATTACATACCCAAAAAACAGAGATCGATACTTTGACTCTTGATGACTCATTAAAAAAGTATAACTGGGAGAGCCTGGACTTTGTAAAAATTGATGCTGAAGGGGAAGAATTAAATATTTTCAGAGCCGGAAAATCTTTTTTGGAATATTATTCTCCTTTAATTATGTTTGAATCTCAGAATATAAACTATTCAATGTTGGTAGACGAGCTTGCAGAGATTGGTTATGAAACCTTTCAGCTTATTCCACATTTTGATCTGCTTGTACCTTTTAATAAAAATCTAAAACAACCATTATTAATAAATTTATTTTGTTGTAAAAGGGAAAAGATTTCCTTTTTTGAAAACAATGGAATCTTAATCAGGAATCTGAAAGATTCATTAATTTTACCAGTTACAAATAATAATCTTTGGAGGGAAAAGCTAACACAGCTAAAATTTTCTAATCTTTTAATGTATTCATGGAATACTTTTCCAGGCCAGGATAGTAACAGAATAAAGTATCAGGATATTTTAAATTTTTATTTCATTTCCAGAGATAAACGGTTTTCTATAGAAACAAGATTTGCTTCACTAAGAAGGGCTCTGAAGTTAATCAGTGAAATGGATATTAGTAATAATTTAAGTAGAATGCAGACTGCCATTAGGATTATTTCTGAAATTGGTTTACGATACCAAGCCGTAAATATTTTAAAAAATTTTATTTATTTAGTAAATTCTGGACAGAATATTAGTTTTGCTGAACCATTTATCCCGGTTAGCGAGAGATTTGAAAATATTGAGCCTGAAGATAGGCTAACAGACTGGTGTATGTCATCAGTATATGAATTATATGAAAAACTTTATACTTATTCTTCATGTTTTACACCGGCTAAGTCACTGGATAACCTTGAAAAAATGAAGCAGTTTAATTTTATAAGTGATGAGATGAAGTTAAGATTTGAACTTGTAAGTGAATTAAAAAAAATAGTTTTGATTTAACGCAATTGCTTTTGTTTTTTTATTCCTTTTTTTCTCAGTGCTGAAGCAAACAAAGCTGAAAAACCAGGAAAAGCTGAAGCAAATTTTGCCAGTGCTCCTCTCGAAAAAGGTATTAGTATCTCCTGCGGTTTTTGCTTAAGAACTTTATGTATTACCTGTTCCAAATCTTCTACTGTAAGTGTTTTTGAACCTGAGAATACAAGCGCAGCCTGATTAATTTTAAATAAAGTTTGCTGTGATTTCATCTTTATTTTCGCTGAAAAATGCTGGTAAGCTTGGAAATAAGGCCAGGGTGTTTATTTTCTGATTTTTCAGGGGCCTCTTTTGAATTTAAAGCTTTTATTTTTTCCTGAGCAATTTTATTGTTTGGATCATAGCTTAGAGCTATTTTATACTCAGATTTGGCATATTCTACCCAACCCTTTTTTTCCATTGCCATTCCTAGATAAGCATGATATTTTGCTTCTTTGGGAACAATTTCTATTGCAGCTTTAATATTTTTTATAGCATTGTCAAATGAACTGTTATTATAATCATCAATTCCCTGTATAAGAAATTTGTTTGCCTGTTCTTTTTTTGCTTTTTCAGGATCTATTTTGGAATCTTTAAATAAGGAATCCACAGTTTTTTGCTCTAAAATAATGTTTCTGGTCTGAGCCTGTAAAAGTACATTTTTTCTTATTTCATTATAATTTACCCTGCTTTGGGGCTCTTTTAGGGTATTGTAAGCATCAGATATTTTGGCAAAAATGGCATTTACTTCTTTTAATTCCTGGCTTGATAAAAGCTGAAATGAATATTTGTCAGGATGATATTTTTTTACCAGTTTTTTATAATGCTGTACCAGTTCTTCCTGAGTAATATCTGGGCTAATATCAAGAATTACATATAAATCACCTTCTCCCAGAATATGTGATTTATCTTTAAAAGCTTTGTCTTTTTTTGTCTCTTTAAATTTTTCATATAAATTCTTAATTTCTTCGGTTTGATTTTTTAAAACAGCATCATTTCTTAAATGAGTATATCTGAATCGGCTTTGAGGATCGGACAGAATACTATAAGCATCAGATATTTTATCAAAAATAGCCTTCATTTCTTTAGATTCCTGGCTGGATAAAAGCTGAAAGGAATATCTGGCAGGGTGAAGTTTTTTTGAAAGTTCATTATAATGAATAACTAACTGCTCCTGAGTTATTTCTGGAGAAATATCAAGTATTTTATACAAATCATATTCATTTATTAAATGCAGTTTTTCCTTAAAAGGTTTATTTGTCATTTTTTATTATTATTAAAGCAGATAACTTAGCAATTTCTGAACGATCATAAAATTAATATTCCCTAAATAAAATATATTTAATCCATTAATTTGAAAGTTATGTAATTTTTTGTACCACAAGTATATAACAAAAACTATTCATTTCCTGATGTAATTTGGTTAAATCAAAAAAAGCTGATGTTATATTTTCAAACCATTTTATATAATTTTTGAGGTTAGGACTGTAATTATTCTGATATTTATGCACCACTTTTATGAAAAAACCATTTTTGGCAAATAAATTTTTTAGACTTTCCAGAGTAAAATAATTAAACTCTTTGGTATTATCTTTTTCTATATCAGAATAAATTATGCCATCCTGACGGGTTATAAGCTTTATAAACAATCCATTTAAAGAATTTTTGACAATAAAAATAAGCTGTTGATTATCTTTTATTTTTGGATAAAGGTTCTGTAAAAAAGCTTCAGGGTCTCGGGTTTTTTCCAGAACATGGGTAAAAAATAGATGTGAGTAATTTTCCAGGTTATTATTTAAGAAATCTAGATTAAAAAATTCTTTTTTTATAATTTCCTTTTTACCTTCAAGGTAATTAATTACAGGAATTTCAAAGGTAGTTAACTCAAATAAGCTACTTTTATTAGGGAAATTTTTATTTTCATTTAAACATTGAGCTAAATCATTTATATATTCATTTTTATATGAATTATTTTTATTGGTAATTTCCTGATTAAATTCCTGTTTACACACTTCATTTAGCTGTAAAGTTTCCAGTAGTTCTTTTTTCGCAACTTCATTTTCTTTGAGGGTGTAACCACATTTGGTATTCAGAAATGAATAAAATTTTTGTTCCCATACAGGTTCATTATCTTTTAGGGTAAAAGGCCATATTTTACAGGCAAATGGCTTAAAATTATGGATAGAGCAAAGGTTATTTTTAAGAAAAATACATGCTCCGTTTGTTTTTTTCAGGACTGGAACCTGTTTCCCAAATAAATTACCTTTTGTCCCATTTGGATAGTCTTCATCTTCATCGATAAATTCAACAAAATCGGTTATTTTAAGATCTTTTCTGTTTTCAGCAATCAGAGCAATATCATGGAATTTAAGATTAACAATAAAATCCTTACAGCAATTACCGCAGCTTTGACAGGAAAAGTTCTCCTGTTCCTTTAATGGTATGGTTTCACTGTGTATTTTATTCATTTTTTTATTATAGCATTTTTAACTCACCCCCGCCCTTATGGGCGACCCCTCTCTCCAATGTTAATTGGAAAGAGGGGATGGGTTAAAACCTAAAAGCAAGAAAAATATGTAGACTTCTATATTAAATACAATGTGCCTTACAGTTAAGAAACATTTAATCGAAAAATATTATTATAAATATTAAAGAAAATTATTTTAAAAACAGAACCTAACAATTTCGCTTAACCGGGCACAAACCCATTCACTGCTAAGATAATGTATTCTTGACTTATCTGGCAAATCCGGGTTAAATTAAAATAATATATTGTTAATTTGGAAAACCATTATGGGTCAGTTTTCGGATACTTTCGGACAGTTTGCAGGGACAGCACTTTTATTTCTTTTTACCCTGGTAGAACTCCTTCTTTTTAAATATGTAAAGAAGGTAGAAATACCCTGGCGAGAGGTTGTATATAACCTAAATTCAGGCCACCTCGTAATGTGGCTTTTCCGGGCAGTAGAAGTTGTAATCTTTTATTTTGTCCTTACACATTTTAGCTTAGGGTGGGTTGGAACCTGGCCAGTAGCAGCCCAATGGATTTTTACCTTTTTTGCCTGGGATTTCTGTTTTTACTGGTTGCACCGCTTACATCACAAAATACCTATCTTATGGAGCATTCATGTAGTACATCATTATGGTGAACACTTCGGCCTCACTTTAGGAATAAGAAATTCCTGGTATTCATCTTTAGGCTCTATCCCGTTTTTTATAATTCTTGCTGTACTTGGTGTGCCAATAAATGTATTTGTAACAATTGCTGGTTTCCACTATTTTGTCCAGTTTTATAATCATAATGGGATTGTAAAAAGTTCAGGTCTTCTTGAACATTTTATGGTTACACCTGCACTTCATAGGGTACATCATGGATGCAATGATGAGTATCTGGACAAAAACTGTGGTGGAACTCTAAATATTTGGGATCGTTTATTCGGTACATATCAGAGGGAAATTGAAGGTGTGCCGATTAAATATGGGACAAGGGAACCTCTTATAACAGATAATCCTTTTTGGGGAAATAATATACCAGTTATGGATTACCTAAAAATGAAACGTCCTGTAATAGGACATCCTGATGATAATAAAAATATTACAGAAGATTCTTTTATTGCTTCAAGTGGTATCCTTCTGTTTGTAGTTCTGATGTATTATATTTATTGTTTTGGACAAGCTCCTGGCTTACAGCAGTTTTACCTTTTTATGCTGACTGTTTCTGCTACTGTAGCACTCGGAGGCCTTTCCGATGGGAAATACTGGGGTATTTTAAGCTGGGTAATAATAGCGACATTTTCACCAATCGCTTATATATGGACTTACCATATTTTTGACCCGACAGCATTATTAATTTTTGGATGTCTTGTCTTACATGGTTTATATGCACTGAAATATATTTTTAATTTTAACTCAAAAGAAAATTTAAATAGAGTTGAAGCATAAAAATTAAAACAAAATAGCCCTGGATAAAATTATCCAGGGCTATTTTTAAAATTTATTTCGGTACTCCGAAACAGGGGCCCCACCTTGTGGGGAGTTATTTCTGAGCGTGAGGCTTACTTTCGGACCAACCAGCAGGAGACATTTTTATAAAATCAGCATTTTTACGCATATCTTCGATATTATTCACTCCAAGATAACTCATGCCAGATCTCAGGCCACCGACAAGCTGCTCCATAACTTCTTTGACTCTTCCTTTATAAGGCATTACAGTCTCTATTCCTTCAGGAACATAGTCATCAAGGCTTACATCATATCCTTTTTCAGCATTGAGGCGACTAGCCGCTGCATCATATGAAGCCATACCTCTGTAAACTTTAATTTTCTGACCATCTTTAATACGGGTTTGCCCAGGGCTTTCTTCGCAACCAGCAAACATTCCACCAAGCATAACACTGCTTGCACCTGCTGCCAGTGCTTTTACAATATCTCCTGAATAACGGATTCCACCATCAGATATTATTGGAATATCTTTATAAATGGCTGCATCACATGAATCTAAAACGGCAGTAAGCTGAGGTACTCCAGATCCTGTCACCAGACGGGTTGAGCACGTACTCCCCCCGCCAATTCCGGTCTTAACTGCATCTGCTCCCGCACTGATCAGATCAAGAGTTGCATGTTTGGTGGCTACATTACCAGCAATTATATCAACATCCGGGAAATCGGATTTTACTTTATATAAAGTATCAAGAAGGTTTTGAGCATGACCATGGGCAATATCAATCACCAAAACATCAACACCTACTTTTACCAGCTCTCCGGTTCTTTCCAGAAAGTCATTTTTAACTCCTATAGCTGCCCCAACCATCAGGCGACCTTTATCATCCTTTACTGCATTTGGGAATTCCAGACGTTTTTCAATATCTTTTACGGTAATAAGCCCTTTAATATGGCCTGTTTCATCGATAAGGGGCAGTTTTTCCAGCTTATGGGTCTTAAGAATTTTCTTTGCTTCTTCAAAATCTACTTCTGAATAATGATTGACCTTTTTATAAATTAATTTTTCCAGATTAGTCATGACCGAGCTTACAGAAATAGAATGATCATCTTCAAAAAGCATATCTCTTGTAGTGACAATACCCTGTAATCTTTTATCCGAGTTTATTACCAAAAGACTGTGAACACCTCTGGTTCTCATTAATTCCTTTACTTCATCAAGATTTGCATTATCTTCAATGGTATAAGGATCATGAATTATAAAATTATGTGCTCTTTTTACCTTTACTACTTCTTTTACCTGTTGCTCAATTGTCAGAAAACGGTGAATTATACCCATACCACCAAGTTCAGCCATACAAATTGCCATAGCGGATTCAGTTACAGTATCCATATTAGCACTTATGATCGGGACATTAATTGATATATTTTTTGTAAGCCGGGTTTTAGTGCTTACTTCTTTTCTTGTTCGAATATTTGAAAATTTTGGTTGAAGTAAAACATCATCAAAAGTAAGTCCTTCTCTCATACAGGTCTCCATTAACAAAAAATGTCTGAATACAAATAATTAAGATCTTAATTAATAAACAGGGAAAATTAAACCAAAGCCCAATTTTTAAAAATTAAGAAATTTGCCCTCAGTTAATATATCTTACTTTACTTATAAATGGTTAGAAGTTAATTCTTTTTAAATTAAATATTTTAAATTTTTAGCTTTAAAGATATATTTTTATTAGTATTAAATTATCCAGATCTTAAGATCTGGATAATTTAATACTAACAGGGGCCCTATCTTATGGGGATTTATTTGTTGAGAAATATTACGAACTCTGTTACAATCAATTCAGGATCAATTCCTCTAAATAATTCTCTTTTGAAAGGAGGAAAAATGAAAATTAAAACTATCATGAGCCAGAATTTATACACTGTCGACCCTGGTTCTACAGTTAAAGATGCTGCTGGTTTAATGTCCAAACTTAGAATAGGTGCGGTAATAGTAGGCACTTCCCAGCAGATTCATGGTATTCTTTCGGAGAGGGACATTATGAATAAGGTTGTTGCAGAAGGTTTACTTCCTGAAAAAACCCGTGTCAAAGATATCATGACTAAAAATGTTATTACTATTGAACAGACCCAGAATACAGAACTGGCTCTGAGAATAATGGAGGATAAAGCGATAAGGCATCTTCCTGTGGTGGATAATATGGGGAACTGCCTTGGAATGTTAGGAATTCGGGATATCATGCGATCCATGGTTGAAAGCCTTGAAAGTGAAAATGAAGCATTGGCTCAATATCTGATGGCTGATGGTCCTGGCGGCTAGAAGAAGTGAGGCCACTTCGTTCAGTGAGGTCAGACAGCTAAAGCTGTCCTAGTGAGGTCACAAACTTCGTTTGTTAAGTGAGGTAGAAGGAAGATAAAATAAATCTTCTTTTCACTTCTTTACTTCTTACTCACAGGCAAGCAAGCTTGCCGCCTCACAAGCAAGCTTGCTTGCTGCCTCACTTCCTAAAGCCTTTCTAAAACATCTTTTTTGCTGACCCATTTGAGGTGAAAGTTTTCTATACTTTCCCACCCGTCCTGGTCAGGTTTACCGATATTGGTGATTAGCAGGTATTTTTCTTCTGTTTCTTCGATTACCCGTACTATCCACTGATGATATGTGACCAGTTTCAGAGAATTAAATTTTAGATCTGGATTAAATTTGCTAATAGATTTTTCATAAGTTGCTTTGTCTATCTGTTCAAAACCGAGGTAATCTTTCATCATCATAAATTTGATATTGGTGTCTTCATCATCACCAACACCTATTCCATCGCCATTATTAAGGATAAAATCCGTATCGGTTTCACCAGAAATAAAGAAACGGAAATTATAATAAAAAGCATGTAAATATTTTTCTGTTAATTCGTTTATATTCATCTGTTTTTCACCATAACTTTTTTAAATCCTCCCCCAACCCCTCCTTTATCAAAGGAGGGGGGTATAATTGACCAAATAAGGGAATACTCAAACAATTGGTAATGAGTTCCATAATCTATTCAATCCTTTTAATTAATATCATTAGTTTGAGCCTTCCCGGTTTATTACAAACCAATTATCTATTACGGTTTACCCGTGTGGTCAAAAAATTAGTCCACTTTACCATTTTTCAAGCCTTTTTCTTCACCCCTCTCTTGCTATAACTGCAAGAGAGGGGTCGTCCTTTAGGACGGGGGTGAGTTAAAACTATGGTTTTATCCAATCATATGACCAATCAGGAATCCAGTCATCAGCCTGATTTACATCAACACTTTGAATTGCTTCGTAAATAAATTCCCTTGCTTTTCTGAGAGCTTCGCCACCTGCAGCAACAGCCTGATCATAATATTTTGCCAGAACGTCCTTTAAAGGCTGTAAATTTGTAATACTGCTCTGGTTCCAGGCATCACTGATTTCATTAGTTATTTTTGTAATAAACTGTTTTGCGATCCCTGAATATTTTGCGGCAATGTCAATTAAATTTCTGAATCCTGATACACCACTATTAATAAGTGAATCTATTAACTTAGCACCAGGTACATACTGTACCAGTTTTTCCTTCACAGCACTGGCGAGATTACCTGCGGCATCAATAATATCAGGAATCCTGTTTTTTATCACATTAAAGTACTTGCTGAATATTTCCTTGGCGGCTTCTCCTCCCTGCTTTGCCAGATCTACAAGAGTGTCTTCAAAACGTCCGATAGCCGCCCCAACTCTGTTATGAAGATCTTTTAAATAATCAATAGCGTTATTTATACCTGTTTTTACACCATTGGCAGAATTTATCAGTAAATCTTTGGTGGCTTTTATCAGTCTTGTTCCTGCTTCTACCGGATGGTTTATGACATATTCAACCAATTCTTTTGTTGCTTTACCGGCCTGAAATGCAGCATCGACTGCACTGTTAAGGGCTTGTCTGGCCCCAGAAATACCTTTTCTGGCAATACCTTCAAGCTTATCTAAAGCTGTCGATACTCCATTAACAATCGCCACCTTAACAGCATTAATCGTCTGTATTGCTAAATCACCATATTTACCTGGGTTCTGGTATACATCCTGTAAGAAACCGGAAAATTTCTGACCAAATTCTTTGGTAGATTGTATTCCATCAATAATAAATTGTTTTGTTGCTTGTGCAGCCTTTGTTCCTAAGTTTTTAAGGGAATCAACTGCTTCTTCAAATTTTATTACTCCTTTATTAACCAGGTTTTTTACAAAAACAACTGAGGCTTCATAAGCATGTTCTGCCCCGGATATTATCTTCTTCCCGGTTTCAAGGGCAAGATTGGCTGCTGCTTTACCATATTTACCAGGGTTTGTAGCTATATCAGTAAGTATTTCATAAACATGTGTTGCAACTTTTTCTCCCTGTTCAAGCTTTTTCTTAAGCAAATCTGTTGCTTCACTGACAATATCATCCACCTTGCGCCCCAGTGCCTCAGCATATTTCTCAGGGTTACGGATAACATCGGCAAGACCATTTACACCTTTTGCAAATGATTCAAGGCCTTTATCAAGAGCTTTTGCCTGGAGGTCATTTAATTGCTTAACACTTTTTATGATAGCTTCACCACTTAATTTTGTTAATTCATTGGCAATATCTATCGTTCCATCAATACCATAGATAACTGCTACTGCTGCGGTTCCCGCAGGAGGGAAAAGAATTCCTCCGGCAAGGGCTGTTGCTCTGATTCCAATTGATAATTCTTTGGGAAAGCTTTCAGGGTGCTCCCGGAAGTGATCAACTGCCAGATCCACAAGTATTTCCACACCAGCCAGCCCAAGCTGAACGGGTAAATCGATATTACCAATTCCTGTAGCTTCAATAACAGCTAAAACGGTATCAGTTGCATTGGCTGCTGCCCCTAAAAGGGCAAGTGCCCGGATATCCTTTAATTTTTGTAGGTTTTCTGGCGTATTTCTGGGGTCTCCGTCAGGGTATTTTGTATAATCAGTACCGGAAAAATCTTTTCCTTTGAGAGCGATTGATGTTAATCTTGCTGTATCATATGCCGAAGCAACTCCACCGATAACAGGTAATGCTTTTCCAAGCCCTTTGGCAACTTTGGCTATAACAGCCTTTCCTTCTATACCAAGCTTTTCCAGAACAGGGATTAATTTTTTTGCCAGTTCAAGTACTTTACTGCCAGCTTCCGCATTGGCAAAGCTTTTGGCTAAAACATCGGGTTCGGTTGTTTTGAGTGTTTCAATGATCGCTGTAAGAGCCTTTTTGTCTTCAGATGAGTTTTTAACAACCTCAATAATATTTTTTAGGGCCTTTTCATCCCCACTAAACGAAGGGTGTTCTGCCAGTCTTTTCAATGTTTGTTTTGCTGTATCATCAACCGATAAATTATCTATTTCTGCGGCAACTGTTTTAACTTTACTGGCAGGAGATTTGGGGAGTTCTCCTTCTTTTAGTTTAGCTTCAGGTTCCGCTTTTGGCTTTACTTCCTCCGTTTTTGCTTTGGATTCACCCTTCGCTTCTCCTTTAACTTCTGGTTTTGGTCTGGAAGGAGCTAATTTCTCAAGTTCTTCCTGAGATTTAGCCGTAAATTCATTCCATTTTATTTTTTTTACATCCTCAATTGGTTTTGCTCCCAGATCAAGCTCAGGTTTTGGAAAATCATTCTGAGGCGTGGTAAACCCACTCCCTGAATATGGATACTGATATATTATTCCATCTCTTGTTCCCCCAAACTCCTTACTAAAAGCCAAATCAACCTCAGTACTATGTACCCTGCCAATTGATATATCAATATCACTTAATTTAAATTTGGGAGTATGATCTGCATTAACAAATTCTGAACCAGGGTAATCAAGCTTAAGCAGATCTATCAGTTGTTCTTCTGTTTTTACTTCTTTCAGATATTTTGGTTCTATAACAAATTTGTTAAATTTACCATCATTAGAAGTAACTTTAGCCAGAACTATACCTTCATCCGGTACTTTATGGAAATTCTGACGTATTTCTTTTAAGGCTTTACGTTCAGAATCTGTAAGATCAACAGGTCTTTTTCTGATAGCGATATTAAATTCTTCAGGATTTTTAAAAACCTGCTTTCCATTACTATCTTTGATATTTGGTAAGACATTATTTACTTCTTTCGCAAATCCTTCATAAGGAGGGCCAAATTTGTTAAAATGGGCATCTATAATATCCCGGAAGCGTAACTCATCAGAACTTTTCAAAGTTTTTTCATAACTGTTTAAAATTCTTTCAGGGGAATCAGCATTCTTGCTTAGCCTTGTTTCAATATCTTTTTTGGCACTTTCCAAGGCTTTTATCTCAGTTTCTCTTCCAGGTACTTCTTTTAGTTTTTCAATTTTCGTTTTAACTTCTGTTATTTGCCCTTTTAATTTATCAATTTCCGGTTTGAGTTCAACCTTCAGTTCTTCAAGTTTTTTGGTATATTGAACCTGCTTATCAAGAAATAATCCGGTTTGTTGATGTACTGCCTTTAGTAATTCCTGTTTTTTGGCAACTGAGAGTGCAGGATCAGAAATTATTTTATTTATTTTTTCGACAACAAAATTCTGAATGTTTTCATTTGGCAACTTTTTATATGAAGCAAGAAGTGATTCAACATTTGGCTTACCTAATAGTTGTTCCAGTTTCTTTAAATCTTTTTCAACAAATACTTCTTTAGATTTAAGAACTGTTTTTGGAGTCTCAGTTTTTATCTCTGAAACCTGTTTAATAATTTTATCGGCAGGTGAAGCAAGATGTCCGGCTACTAACACTGTAACTGTTTTAGAGTCATTATCAGATTTTGGTTGCTCTGGCGCATTGACCTTAAATTTAAAGCTTGTGGGATTTATACCTTCCTGTTCATTTTCCTGCCGGGCTCTTAATTCTTCACGACTGGCTACTTTAAAGCTATAGTCTGAAGGAGCTATATTATCAGTATCATCCAAATCAATACTGATTAAAGCCCCATCCTGTTTAGATTCAAGAACTGCTAAAGCACTCTTATCATCAGCACCTCTGGCAACTTCTTTTAGTGACTTTAGCTCAGCCTGATTAATATTACCATCATTTTTAATTACCTCCCCCAGTCTTTTTCTAAAATCTTCGGAGAGATTATACGTATTAGAGCCTATTTTAGTGCACATCAGCTAAACCCTTATTTTTGTTTTTCCCATAGGGGCATTATTTAAAAGCCAGGTGGCAAAAGTTTCCGATATTTTCCATATTTTTCCAATATATTTTTTCGGTTTTGCTTTTACATATCCCAGAAACATAGCAATATCATCTTCTGTTAGACTTGCCATTACTTCATGTATTCTGCTGTTTTTATAATGCCCGTCAGTAATTGCTGGAGCATCTTTGGTAAATTCTGCACATTGCTTTATAGCTTCTAATGCATTCATCATAATCAGAGATTCTTCAGATTTAGTTAAAGTCATACCGGACCTTTTATAAAGGGCAACATCATAATTATCAGTAAAGGTAATATTAAGATTGAGCATATCATCAAAACTACCTTTTACAACCAGCTCAACAGGTTCTTCTGCTTTTATTTCATTTTTTACCGGAACTGATTCTGTTTCTGGTATTTTTTTATCCAATTTTAAAATTTTTGAAAAAACTGCATTGATTGGAGCAACTAAGGCAATTCCTATTTTTAATAAAATTGCTGCAACTTTTGATAAAAATATCAATAAGGCATTGAATATTTGTTTGCAGTATCCCCAAAATGTAGACGCCAGATAAACCAACTCTTCTTTTAATTTATCCAGTTTTTCATTAGTTTCTGAGTCACTGGTAATATTTCCTTCTTCATCAAATAAATCATCTTCGGTTTCATCTGATTGGTAACTCTTTTTAGTTTTGCTCTGAGCAGTTATTTTTTGTTCGGAAATATTTTTCTGTCTGAATTCTACTTTTGAAGATTCTGAATTTTTTTTAGGTTTTTCAACAACTGATTCAGGAGGAGGCTTTTTGGGATGAATCACTGATTGAATAGGTTTTTTTGATGGTTTTATTGCAGATTCATTATCCATTTGCGGTGAAGGTACAGGTTCTTTAGGAGCTTGTTCTATTTCTTCTGTTTTTCCCAATACTTTTTTACGGATAATAGTCAGAGATTTTCCTATTAGTGTCGATCGTTTGTCTATTACTTCTGTGGTACCTGAAGAATCAATTTTCATCTGTTTTTCCAGATCTCCCAGTAATTGTTGTTCAATCATATCAAAGGCACGACCTACTACCGTGCTAACCGGTTTACTTGCTTTAGGTTTAGGCGGCGTACTGACCTGGGGAGCAGGTGAATCATCAAATAAATTATTCAGATCTTTTTGCAGCTCATTAGATGAATATTGCTTCTCAGAGCTGGCCGAATTATTATTTTTTAAATTCTTATTTGGATCCATCATAATTTTTAGCTAAAACATTCAGATTAACTTCTAGTATAATATATCTTTCAGGTTATTTTCCAGATGAAAAATTTGTATCTAAAAATTTATTAATAATATAGAGCTGTAAAAACCTTGAAGCTGAAATTTTCTTTTTGGAGTGTCATTGCCAGTAGTTTACTACTTACTGGTATGATCGTTATGTGGGCCTGTTCTGATATTTTTTTTAAGACCATTCCGAATAATTTTACTTACAGTGCAAATATTATCTCTTATGATAATTTTTATAATGAAGAAAAGCATGAATTCTCAGGACAAATTCTTTCTGCAACCAATTTTTCCTATGAAGTCGTAAATAAGAATAGCGATGTTTTTATTATAAGAAATCGTTTTGATGTAAGAAAACCTAGTGGTAAACCAATTTTTTCGGTAGAGAGGCTTTATGGGATTGATTCATATACTGGCAGGCATATTCCCGGATTTGGGGATAAAGATAGAAACGGATATCTTTTTGCGCCTAAAAAACTTGATAAGCAGGATTTTATTTATTGGCATATTAACTATGATACTCCTGCAACAATGCATTTTTTAAACGAAGAAAAGATTGAAGAACTTAAGGTTTATAAATATCAGTGTAAATATCAAGCTGATCAGACTGCAAATCTTGATTATTTACAAAAAGTACCTGAAGAAAGAGGGATAGGACTTGATATTGTGCTAACTCTTTGGCTGGAGCCAATAACAGGTAGACTGATTAAATATGAGGATAACACTATTGCCTGGTATTATGATATTTTAACAAAAAAACGCCTTTTTCCCTGGAATAAATTTAAAAATGAGTATGATCCAGTTAGCATTTCCAATCAGGTTAATATTACAAATATCGAATTGGAGCAGCGTCAATGGCGAAAGTATGCTATTCCTGCGCTCTTGTTTTTCCTTTCCCTGATAATTCTTATTCTGGGATACCATTCTGGTAAACAAACCGGACTTTTACCTTATATTACCGTGAGTCTTATCTGTATTTTGGGAGTATCGTCAAGCATTTTATTCTCAAAATTTTTGGAAAAAAGTGAGAAATTAAAACAGGAAATGCTTTTCAGTGATGATTGTGAGGCATTCAGAAGCAGCCTGAGAAAGGAAATAGATGATAATATTGGCGTGCTTCACGGTTTAAAAGCAGCCTTTATTATTGAACATAAATTTTCTCGTCAGCAATTTAAAAAAATTGCTCATTATTATCTGGAACATACAGATGGAGTAATGGTATTAGACTGGATACCAGGGATATATCACAAAAACAGAGCGGAATTTGAAAATAATCTAACATAAGAGCTTTTTCCAAAAGCGGAAATCATTGAAATATTTCAAGACAAAATGAAACGGGCAACAGAACGCAAAGTATATTATCCTCTATATTATATAGAACCTTTTGCCGAAAATGCTTTTGCTCTTGGGTTTGACTTAGGCTCAACAGAGATAAGAAGAAATGCCTTGAGTAATGCTGCCAAAACAGGGGAAGCTACTGCTACTGAACCAGTACAGTTGATACAATCAAAAAAGTCAGAAAAAGGGTTTTTGGTTTTTCTTCCGGTTTTTGAAAATGAATTGTATATAAGCAAAGCAAATAAGGTTTTAGGTTTTTTTGCCGGAGTTTTTACATTTAATGATTTAATTAAATTTTCACTGAATAAAACTAAGTTTAAACAGGAAACAAATATAATTATTACTGATAATAAAGAAAAAATATTTGATAGCGAGAAGTCCTTAAATACCACATTCCTGTTAAAAAAAAGCTATCTTCAGGTTGGAAACAGGGTTTGGCAACTTGAGTTTAAAGCTGCTGTGTTATCCCAGGAATATCAAAGATATATTGCTCTGGTTATACCAATTTCAGGTATCTTATTTACATTATTCATTGCTATATTTACCTTTAGGGTTTTAACCGATAATCGTGAAGAATTGAACGCTGCATACCAGGCAATTACAGAAAAAAATACGGATTTACAACGCTCAAACTCCGATTTGGAACAATTTGCCTATATTGTATCCCATGACTTACAGGAGCCTTTAAGGGCAATGACCGGATATTTAAATATTATTGCCGAAAAAAACAATGAGAATGAATTAAAAATACTTGTTTCAAGAGCTATACGGGCATCAGGGCGAATGAAAGACTTGATTCGGGATATCTTACTTTATTCAAAAATAGGCAGAAAAACAGGTGAAGTTGAAAGTGTAGATTGTAATGAAATAATTCAACAGGTTATAGAAAATTTTCAGCCAATAATAGATAAAAACAATATAATGGTTACTTTTAGCCTTTTACCAACTATAAAAGCTCATAAATCAGAAATAATCCAGATATTTCAAAATCTTATCGGAAATGCGATAAAGTACCGTAAAGAAGGTGCTCAGGTTAAAATTGATATTGTTTGCTTATTAGAAAACAATTTCTGGATATTTCATGTAAAAGATAATGGAATAGGTATTGCTGAAGAGTATAATGAAGTAATCTTTAAAATTTTTAAAAGATTACATAACAGAGAAGACTATCCAGGAACAGGTATTGGTTTATCAATTTGTAAAAAAATTATAGAGCAATATAATGGTAATATATGGGTAAAATCTACACCAGGATTTGGCTCGGATTTCTGTTTCACATTTCCGGCTTTAAACAGGGGTACCAGTTTATGAGAGAAGATATTTTTTTCAGTGCCGCATTCATAAGGAGCAGAATATGAATTCTTTTAATACGGGTAAAGCAATTGAAATACTTTTGATCGAAGATAGTGAAGATGATATTTATTTTATGGAAGAAGCCTTGAGAAAGGCAAAACTTAATAATAAGCTTTATACATTTAAAGATGGGGAAGCAGCCTTAAGCTTTTTGTATAATAAAGAAAATTTTATTTATTCCTCTTATCCAGATCTAATTTTTCTTGACTTAAATTTGCCTAAAAAAAGTGGTTTGGAAATTTTAAGAGAAATAAAATCAAATCCAGAGTTAAAAAAAATTCCGGTAGCAGTTCTAACCTCTTCTCATGAAACAGCGGATATTCAGAAAGCCTATGAATTATATGCCAATTGCTATGTTTGTAAGCCGGTAGGGTTTGACGAGCTTGTTTCTGTAATCCAGAAATTTAATCATTTCTGGATTGAAGTTGTCAAATTGCCTAATCGTGAAGATTAGATTAATTATATGAAAAAAATATTGATAATAGGTGCAGGCCCCATAGGAATTGAAGCTGCTCTGTATGCACTAAAATCAGGCTTTGATGTAGAATTAGTAGAAAAGGGTGATATTGGAAATAATATAAAAAAATGGGGACATGTAACCCTTTTTTCTCCATTTTTTATGAATAGTTCAAAAACTGGACTTGAATTATTAAAAAATCATAATTTAACCTTACCTGATGAAAATTCGTATCAGACAGGGTTAGAATATCTTGAAACCTATTTGTTACCATTAGTCAGATATGGTCTTCCTGATAAAGTATCAGTTCATACTGAGGTATTGGGAATAAGTAAAAAAAACATTCTTAAAAGAGATTTTATCGGAAAACCTGAAAGAGGTAATGCGCCATTTATTGTCAGCATCAGAAGAAATGGAAAAGAATCTATCATTGAGGCTGATATTATTATTGATACTTCGGGAACGTATGATAATCCGGTAAACCTTGGTATAGGAGGCCTAAAAATACCAGGGGAGGAATATCTGAAAGATAAAATAAACTATCATTTACCAGATATAAATGGGTTGGATAAAAGTATTTATTCAGGGAAAACAACCCTGCTAATTGGCTCAGGTTATTCTGCCGCTACTACTCTAAGCTATTTTTCCCAGCTTTTTGTCAAAAATCCGCAAACAAAATTAATATGGCTGACCCGTAAAGAGAAGCATCCCCCATATTTACCAATTGAGAATGATCCATTACCACTCAGAGCAGGGCTGATAAATACTGTAAATA
Source organism: uncultured Candidatus Sericytochromatia bacterium (assembly GCA_964422885.1). GTDB lineage: Bacteria > Cyanobacteriota > Sericytochromatia > UBA7694 > JACMQJ01 > CAYRDV01. Next base: position 14,840 of record CAYRDV010000010.1, on the reverse strand, counting down.
AATTAATAACTGAAGCACCAGAACAGCTTGAATATTATCCATCCATTAGTGTTGTTGAACTTGAACCTGTAAATAATTCGAAGATCAAAGTAAAAGCTTTACAGAATAATCAAGAAAAAGAATTTTTAGTTGATGAAATTATTGCCAATGTTGGTTATAAACTTGATAATAAAATTTATCAGGAACTTCAGGTTCATGAATGTTATGCTTCGCAAGGGCCAATGAAACTTGCTGCCAGTTTGCTGGGTTCATCTTCGCAGGATTGTCTTGCTCAAAAATCATCCGGGCCTGAAACCCTAAAAACCCCAGAACCCAATTTTTTTATTTTAGGTAGTAAAAGTTATGGCAGAAATTCAGCATTTTTAATTAAATTGGGTCTGGAGCAAATCCAGGAGATTTTTACACTTATATCTTAAGTTTTTATTTTAAAATAAAATTATTTGTTTGGTTTAGATGTTTAATTGTTACGAACTGTTTATCAACACCTCTCCCCAGCCCTCTCCTCTCAAGAGGAAAGGGAGCTTAGATTGACCCAGGAGGTGAATACTCAAACAATTAATAATGAGTACAATATTCTATTCAAAAGCTTCAATCAATTTCATTAGTTTGAGCATCCACGGTTTACTGAAAGCGATAAATAATAACACTTTACTCATGGGGTCAATTGGGAGAGTCAGAATCACAGATTACACGGATGAAAGGATGAACTCAGATGAAAAAAATCTTTCTCTTAAATCAAAGCCTCTGGTTGAAAATTCTTTCCTGGAAGCATATGTAGTAATCCGAATAGAATAATAGTTTCGTAAAAGACCGATACTATCAAAATTTTAGAAATAAATAATTGTTTATCTACCAAAACATAAGCCAATTACCCGTTATTTTGATAGTATCTATTTGCTGAAAGGAAAAATTTTTAACCTAAAAGAATAATCACAAATCGTAATACAACCAATAAACATTTAATCGTGTAAAATATTTTTCCAGTAAAATGAACCAAACACGATATAATCTACAGTATATTTTAAAGGATTGAAAAAATACTTAATGGAAGGTCCTGTTTTAGAATTAGGCTCACTTGAACAGCTTTGGTTTCAGGTTAGCGGTACATTATGCAATCTGGCCTGTGAGCATTGTTTTATCAGTTGTAGCCCTGTTAATCATACTTTTGAATTAATGGATACTGAGCAAATTTTTCAAATTCTGGAAGAAGCAAAGCTGGCTGGTGTAAAGGAATTTTATTTTACTGGCGGTGAGCCCTTTATTCATCCTAAAATAACTGATATTATTGCCAAAACACTTGAAATTGGCCCAGTGACAATACTTACCAATGGCCTATCGTTTAAAAATGAAATATTAAAAAACCTCAGAGACATTCATAAAAATAGTATATATTCACTGGAAATAAGGGTAAGCCTTGATAGCTTTCTTGAAGAAGAGCATGACAAATTGAGAGGAAAAGGAACCTTCACAAAAACTATGCTGGGAATAAAACTTTTGATAGAACACGACTTTCTGCCAATAATTACTGTAACAAGAACCTGGAGTGATTCAGCAGAATATGAAGCACAAAATACTTTAAAAAAATTACTTAATCAGCTTGGTTATACCAGGCCACGTCTGAAATTTTTACCAGTTCTGAAAATTGGTAAGGAAGCCGGGCGGGGTAATGAATACAAAGAGTTTGAAAGAATTACTCCAGAGATGTTGGAGGATTATGATAAATCACAATTATTATGCCATCATTCCCGAATTGCTACTGATAAAGGTTTTTATACCTGCCCGATTCTGATAAATTCACCAGATGCATTTTTAGGAAATAATTTAGCTAAAGCCATTAAACCAATCAGTTTAAACCATAATGCCTGCTACACCTGCTATATCTGGGGAGCTATTTGTTCCAATACCAGCTCTGGTGAAACCTATGTCCGCTGATTTAAAAAAAATTGCTGTTTTTGGTGGTATTTATAACAATTATTTGGCACTGGAAGAAGCAATAAAAGATGCCAAAAAAAGAAATGTTGATGAAATTTTCTGTTTAGGTGATCTGGGTGCTTTTGGCCCATACCCTGACAGAGTTTTTCCTTTACTAATGGAAAATGAAGTAAAAGTAATGCAGGGCAACTATGATAATTCGGTTGCCAATGGGGTAGATAACTGCCAGTGTGGTTATACAGATCCTAAAGATAATTATTTTGCCAAAATAAGTTATGAATATACTTTTAAAAATACTTCCGAAAAATATAAAAAGTGGCTGAAAAATTTACCGGAAAGTATCAGGGTAAATCTTGGAAAATATCAGATTCGGATGTGTCATGGTTCTCCCCGGCAGATGAATGAGTTTTTGTGGGAAACAACCACGCCAGAGCATTTTCTGGAAAAAGTATTTAATGATTATGAATGTGATATCCTGCTGGCTACTCATACAGGAATAAAGTGGCACAGGCAACTGAAAAATGATCGTCATTTTATCAATGTTGGTGTTCTTGGCAGGCCGGAAAATGATGGTAAAACTAATGTCTGGTATACCATCCTTTCTATCGGGGAAGCCCTAAAAGTAGAATTCATTCCGGTAAATTATGATTACCAAAGGCTGGCAGAGGAAATGCAGGCTGAAAATTTACCCCAGGAATTTATTGAAACTATACTGACGGGATGGTGGACAACCTGCCTGGAAGTTTTACCTGTAAAAGAAAGGCTAAAAGGTAAATTTTAAAAAATTAATATAGAAATTGGCTGCCAATGCCTATTAAATAGGTATTTTTTTTACTATCGTTAAGCTCAGTTTTTTGGATAAAATGGGTATTAAATTTAATATTATTTTTATTCATGTACCAATTAATTCCAAAATCGAACATGCTTTCTGATGGGAGACCAATTGTACTTTTTGGCGAAATAAGAGCTAACGAATACATTAACGCTGGTTCAAGAATATATTCCTCTGATAAATGAATATTATAACTTAATTTAGTATGGAATAACTGATCTATATAATTAGCACCATCAGATTTTGTTCTGCCAAGAATATCGTATTCGCTGCTAAGATTGAAGTCTTGATAATTAGCCAATATATCAAATCCTAATAAATTATTGTCTTTTTGAATATCAGTATTGCCCTGATAGGAATAATTTGCAGCTAAAGTTATACCATTACGTTTTCCAAAATAATTTACATTTGCCCCTAATTTATATTTTTCCAATTCGGGAGCACCAATAGAAATAGCCACTCTACCAGCAACAAGAGGTGACCAAATATTACTTCCGTTTTTTGAATCGGTAGTTCCACCAGTAAGCTTTTCATGGTTAGTATCAAAAAAGCCCAGGTTATAATTAATACTCCACATATTTGCCAGATGTAATCCACCAACATTTACACCTGTTTCCCTTCCTGTTCCCCTGCCAACCAGATGGGTTCTTACATATGAACTGGTGTAAGGCTTTTCAAATACATAATCCTCAAAATCTGAAGATAAGCTTTCTCTACCAATCTGTGGCCTAAAATATCCAAAAGTTAAATTAAATTTGGGCTCAGGCTCATATGTAAAAAGAGCTTCATGAATACGAAAAAGTGAGTTATCGGTAGATTGTGCTGAGCCAATAGTCCTTGTTTTTCCATCTTTTCCAAGATTATCATAATCCATAAGAATATTATAAAAGAAAGTATTTTTATAAAAATGCCCTCTGGTGCCTAACCGCCCTCTTCGGATAAATGTGTCGTTTCGGGCATTTATACCGGAGGTTGGGCTTATAGTTGTCAAATTCCAGACCTGTACCTGCTGATATAATTCCAGATCTGTTCCCTTCTCTATTTCAAATTTAGGTAATGCATTTGCTTCAGGGGAAATTAAAAACAGGATTATAGTTATTGTCGTGTTTAACAGTTTCTTCATAAAAGGCTTCCATATCTGGTATTTCATATTTAATGAATTTTACTATGAATATTTAAATTGGGGATAGAATTTTAACTTTAGATATTATAAACTGTAATCTTTCCACTATCTTCCAAAAAAGCACATTGATTTCGCTTATTTGTCTGTAAGATACTTACAATTGGCAAACTTGACTTATGTATTTCATCATATTTATTTTTTTGAAAATTATATATATATCCTTTAAATTTTTCGGCAATTACCAGTTGATTAGCTGAAATAAACTTAATATCAATTGGCTTACTATTCTGCTTAAAAAATTTATCCATACCTAGTTTTTTATCTTTCTGATCAAAAATAAGAAAATCTTTATCGGTCCTGATTACCATTTTAAAATCATGGTAATCATAAAAAATCGAGAGCATATTTATTTTGTCACCCCAATAAATAATTTTAACCGTATAATCTCCTGAAATACTGATTAATCTATTATCTCTAAAGGTGTAATAAGTCCCGTTAACATAAGTCATTTCTGATAATAATGTTAGTTTGGATGAGTTTTCAAATAGATTATTTAATTTATCTGATTCGATTTTACAATCATTTGTTTCTCTTAATACACCATCAAAAGTATAATTTTCGATACGCATGATTTTTTTTGTTGATTTTAGTATTGCTATCTCTTTATCATTAGTAATTGCTGCTCCTATTACTTCATTTGGGAAAAAGTCATTTAATTGGTTAATATAACCGGGAAATTGAATTACTATATCCTGAGCAAAGTATTTATTTTTTGGCAATGTTTTCATTTCCGGTAAAGGTTCAACTGCCTGGACCAGAATATGGTTACTACAGAGTGGATTGGAAACAAATTTAAAAGGAAAATTAAAGTTAAAAGTTTCATTCCATGAATAATATTCAATATTTCCATACCAGTTTCCTCTGGCAAGATGAAGGGTTTTATCTTTTTTTCCAAAAACAACAAATTGGTCATACAGGCAAATTGCTTTAAACCAGTTTATATTTATATCAAGATAAAATGTTGCAGGTTCCTGTGGGTTTAACAGGCTTTGGTTCGTATTTATAAATCGATTGCAATCAGGGCCTATTAACCTGTCATCTGGTAAAAACTTTTTAAGCAGATGTAAATTTGAAAAATCTCCTGATTCTGCTTTTTCACTAATTGTTTCATAAGCTATATTTCTTGATATATTAAGAAAATCAGCTTCTTTATATTTTTGATTAAGATATAAAAGGACATTTAGAAAAATATCATATTTTGCTTTAAAATTATCTTTTTGATTATATATTTCCTGAACTTTAATATTTATTTCTTCCGGAGAAACAATATCAAAATACTTTTTAAGGCATAATTCACTCTGGTTTGAATCTGCCCATCCTTTTAACAAAATTTCAGCAGCTCTTTGCTGTTGCCCAAGCTTTAATAGGATTATTTCAGAAGCATTTAAATAATCTTTATTGGCAATTAGTATTTCAATGCTTTTTTCATAATAAAAATTTGCTTTTTCAGTTAAATTAATTTTTAGATAAAGATCGCCAACTTTTTCATATTTGTTAAGCTGTTTAAATAATTCGATTGCTTCAAGTATTAATCCTCCTTTTTCCAAACAATTTGCGGCAGCAGGCAGATTTTTGAGATGTTCTTTATAGAGTATTGCTGCCTCACGGTAAAACCCACCTTGTTCCAGTACATTTGCCGCAGCATTAAAGTCTCCCAATAAACTGGCATATATATATGCAGCTTTTTTAAATTCTTTTGCCTGAATTTCTTTTTTTGCTACTCTAAGATATTTATTACGAAGATCATAATAATAGTTATCAATGTTCCATTCATCAACTCTGCCCCCACCGCCTAACATCTGTAAATTAAAACTTGTGGAATGCATGGAAAGTTTTATTGCTGGCTGGCCTTTACCCCTGTTAAAATATGGGCTTTCAAGAGGGATTGCATATTTAAGTGCTTCAGCTTCATCATTCTCAAATAAATTTAATAATCTTTGAATTTCCTCATGCCGCTTTTTTTCAATTTCATTTAAATTTTCTATCAGCCAGTTTTCAAAACGCTCAAATAAACCCGGTGTTGAAGGATGTATCGGGTGATGTTTTTCATCAAAAGAAATATTTTCGCCAAAATCCCTGATTTTTTGAGTAAGAAATAAAGATCCGTTAATAAGCTTTTGTTTTATATTTTCAAAAAATACAGATTTTCTCTTATCTTTATCAGTAATTGGAATTTCTTCTAAAGGTTTATTTTCGACAGCTTCTTTAATTAATTCGATAATTTCTGTGACAGTTGGCTGTAAAATTTCTATTTTACTAAGTTTTGGTTTTGCTAAAATTCCAGAATGAGCCATCCCCCAATTGTTACTCCGTTCTTTAGGTAATTCTATTAAAGTTACCAAATCTAACCGATCAGATGTATTAAACCCGATAAGACCAGTTACAGGGTGAAATACCTGAATTTCCCAAACTAACAGCTTATCTAACTCGTCGTTACTTATAACTGGTATAAGCTCTGTATTAATTGGAATATATAATCTATTGGCAATTAGGCTATATGGTTCTGTACATATCTGATTTTTTAGTTTTTCTTTTGACCTGAAAATTACAAATAAGCCCTGTGCTGTTAATGAACCTGCTGATTCAGGAATAAGGTAACATTCAAGGTGTTTTAAAGGTATATCCCATCTGCTTATTTCTTTTAACCAGATATCAGGCTTTTTCCCTCTGATAAATCCTGCTGAAATATCAGTGTTTTCAAATTCTTTATAGGCTAATTTTACTTGCATTAATATATAAGTTTATCAATAAAACGCTGAATATAATGTTTATAAAAATCTTCTTCAGAAATTTCTTTAGTCATTTCTATTTTAATAAAATAATGATTGCCGCAGGAAGTTCCATCAGATGCCCAGCAGGTAAGAGGCCTGTTTTTACCAACTATTAATACTATCGTTATTTCGGGAATACTTTTATCAGAACTTTTTAAATGGAGAAAACCACGGGAATCCATCACGGCCTCACTACCATCTTCCCAAAATGTCCTGAAAAACTTTATTTTTGGATTATCTAATAAATAAATTAATTCAGTGTCCGTTATCGGAAAATCATTTGAATTAGTTTTTTTTAGCATAATACTTTTGTATCCAGGTGTAATACTATATATATCTAATGAAAGCTGGCCTGAGTTATTTAAAAAAACATTTCGTACTTTTCTCAGGGCATTATATCCATTATTAATAAATTTTTTTGCTTCACTAAAGCTTTGATTTCTTCTCTTGTTGTAATATTCTGTAAATAAATTCGGAGTTGTTAAATAGTCAGTTAATCTGGTTAATTTGGAGTCAATACAGGTTATAACAAAAATATCGTTAATTGTTCTGATAAAAAAATGATCGTTTTCAAAAGCAATTTCCATAATATTCATTACCTGATTACCAAAATCAACAATTTCTACCACCTGATTAATGACAAATATTTTATAAAATTTTAATTGGGCTAAATAATCAAGCTCATTCTTATCAGTAATGAGAATATCTCGATGCTCTGCATCGGGGTTTAACAAAACTTTGTTTTGTTTCCAAAGCTTGTGACCCCTGGGAATCCCTTCAGGGACTTTGGAGTCATTACTCACAGGGGCCCCACCTTGTGGGGAGTTATTCCATAAAACCAAAATATAAAGAATATTTCTTTCATCCCAGCCAAAATAATAAATACCTTTTTCTATAAAATTTATTAACTCTATTGCCCCATAACCTTTTTTTTCCCAATATAAGACATTTTGTTGCTCAGTTATAGTAATAATTCCCAGGTCTTTTAAGTAAAATGTATTTTCACTGGAAATATGAATACCTGGATTCGGGAAATAAAGTGGACTTGGCTCACAGGATAAAAAAGCCGGTAAAGTTACAATATCCGGTTCTTTTACGGGCTCTGAAAATAATAACTGCTCCAGGTCAAATTTAGAATCACTTAAAAGTTTTGTTCTTCCATAATTAAATTCATAAAATTGCAACTCACCATTTCTGTTTACAGTAATTAAAAAATTAAGCATTTCTTTTAACTCTGATTGAAAAACAGGTATTTTAAGTAACTCAGAATCAGAAATTAAAATATAGTCAGTTGAATCATCTTTTAAAATCTGCATAAGTTTTTTTAAAGCGTCAATACAATGTAACCCGGTATCAAGGTATTGAAGTGAGTCAGTGATTCCATCTCTGGTTGATAAATCGACCTGGTAGAAATCTTTACTGCCAAGTACATAGGCATTTACCGGAAGATTATTTTTGTTCTGACTACAGGCAAGGGCGGCAGAAATAGCAAAAACTCTGGGTATTCCCCACATTCTGAGTGTAGAATCTATTAATATAGTACGAGGTCGTATTGGGTTGGCTGGTGGTTCTTCTCTCCTGTAATACAATGCCTCATTATTGATTAGTCTTGCTGTCAGCAATAAATCATCCTGTGCCAGTTCACTCAATAATAAACGATCAAAGTCGCCCCGGTTTGTAATATCTGAAAAACCACCAAAGGGAAATTCACTATTACCTTGTGAATGTATCGGAAAATTAATCACAGCGATTAGTCTTCTCGTTAGCTGGCTGATACCTGATGTTTTTTTATCTTCGGCTAACTGGTCCAATAAACTGATTTGATTTTGCTCTGGAATATTAATATCAGCTTTTTCAGGAGGTTTAGAAATACCTGTTTTTAATTTCAGCTCCAAAGCTGTTTTATCAGAAAATTTTTCCAGGGCTGTTTGAATTTGTTTTAAATCATTGTCAAATTGAGTAAGATTAATTTCTTTGCCATCTACCAGAATAAATTTATCTAACCTGCCACTACCCAACTCGTCTTTTATTTGCCGAACATTTTCTGGAGAGATTGCCAGTTTCTGATCTTTAAAAATTTCACAGATTAAATAAATTTTTTGCCTTTTGCTTCTTAAATTACTGGGGAGAGAAGATACGATATCTAATAATTTAAGTGCATTATTGAGATTTTGTTTTAATTTAAACCATAATAGTTTATTTAGCTCATAACTTTTGCTATTTGTAATATTTTCAACTGGTATTATTTCTTTAGCTATATTTTCTAATATATAAGTTATTTCTTTGGCGATATTTTCTAATATATAAGTTTTTTCGTTTTTTTCATTCCAGTCATCCTGACAGGCAGTTAATATCAGTAAAAGTGCACCTAATGATGGTAAGCCATGCTCAGTTAATCCATCCAGGATTTTTAGCAGTTCTTCCCTAAAACAGATAGTTGTTCCATTAACCCACTCAATAACATCACCGTTTTCTGCCCACCGCCAGAAATAATTTTGGGGAGCCTGAAAATAGGCTAATGAAGTTTTAAATATTTCATCCATATTCACTTATCAGCACCAATAATTTTATTAGTTAACCGGACAGCACTCCTGGTTGCTGGCACAAAATTTTCCAGAAAAATCTTTTCCCATTCTCCATTTATTTCAAATAATAAAAGGGCACTTTTTTCAGGATTTAATTTATCAGAAATCAAATCAGCAATAATCGGCATTTCAAAACTATATCCACAGGGTAGCAGGATATTTTCCTGAATCCAGTATTCTTTGCCTGGTATTGGTGGTAAAGGGTCACCAATAATAATTACCTGTTTAGTCTCAGAAACGGAAAATATTAGATTATTTAAGCGTATTTCAGAAGCTGAATTCACATAATTTTCCCATAAATAAAAATCTGTAAATAAAGCATTACTTTTTTGTGGTTTATCTGAGGGAACAAGCTTAACCATATAGGTTTCATTTACTATCCCTGGAAGCAGAGATATTGGGAACTCAGCTTTAATAAATTCATTTATTGGTATCCATTTTAATTCTTTTAGTTTACCTGTAGGAGTGATACTTCCCAAAGGAAAAAGATAATTATTCTGATCTAAAAGATAGGTATTTTGTGCCGGAAGTTTATGGGCTAATATTTCTGTAATTCCTTTAACCCAAATCAATTCATTTTCTACTGCTATTTGGATATTTTCAGAACAACGGATTTTAGAAAGGGAATCCTTATCTTTCTCATGTAAAATCAGTATTAACTCACTCATTTTTTTATTAATGCTCTAGAATTATTTTATTCCAAAGCTCATCAATTCCTTTTTGAACATATACCCTTTGCACTTCATTTATCAGCCAGTATGTACGCCCATTCAGATAACGCAACCTGTCTTTTATTGAAGCTCGTTCTACCATAGTTGTTTCCGGGTTTTCCCATTTTTCTTTCATAGATACCACTTCTTTATATATTTCGTCAGCATTAGGTGCATCATTGATATAAGCACGGGGATGGGCGTTTTCCTCTTTAGTTTTTTCTATTTCAGTATTTACAATACCGGTAATAATTTCTCTCTGCTCCTCGGTATCCCAGATATATCTTAATACCCACATATCCGAAGGATTAGCTTTTGTCCTCTGGCATAATAATGCACTTGCAGAAATTAAACGCTGAAGTTTTACTGCTCTTCTATCAGAAATTTTAACACCAGCATTACGCAATTTTTGGATTAATTCAATATATTGTGGCCTTATTTCTTTGATATCTATGTTTGTAACCATTTTTTGCAGTTGCAGTATTTCTTCAGATGATATTTTAGGCAGATTGCCAGTTTCTTTTTTTTCTAACATCCAGCCTGATTCAAGCACTTCGCTTAACAGAACCGGATCAACATTATCGCATTGAACTCTGATCAAAAAACGATCAAATAAAGCATGCAATGCTTCATCTTCAGGCAGATGGTTACTGGCTGCAATAATCATTAACACAGGTAAGTTTTTATTTTCCCGCCCTCTGCGAAAAACCCTTTCATTGAGAATCATTAATAAGCTGTTTAAAATTGCACTGTTGGCATTTAATAATTCATCAAGGAAAATAAGGTTAGCTTCGGGTAACATACCATCAGTATTGGTTATTAGTTCTCCTTCACGTAGCTTTCTGATGTCAAAAGGGCCAAAAAGCTCATTTGGTTCGGTAAATCTGGTCAAAAGGTACTCAAATGTTTTTCCGTGTAATAAATTTGCTAATTCATGTACCATCGCACTTTTTGCAGTTCCGGGAGGCCCAAGTAAAAACAGGTTTTCCCGTCCGGCAAGGCAGATTCCCATTAAATCTATAATATCGTCTTTAGAGACAAATATTTTTTTCAGATACTTTAAAACATCATTTAAAGCATCAACAATCTGATAGTTTTCCATTTTTTAAATATAAAAATTCGGGCCATAATATATCTGCATAATTACCCAATGCTTCTTCAATTAACAGGATTATTTTTTTGTTTTCTACTCTCTTTATATCCTTATATTTTATTATTCTATCAATATATGCACAGGATAATGATGGGTGTTTCAAAATAATTTCATAATTAATTTCTGCTTTAAAATCAATCCCAATTGATGAAAAAGGCCAGTCATAAGCAGCTTTTTCCAGGTGTTGTACAAGAATATCATCTGGTGCCAGGCCTTTTACAAAGTCAAATAATCTTGGCAAATGTCGAAGAGAAAGATCTACTGAGTAAATGGATTCTGAAGATATTTCTCCGGGATAATCCTGCAATAAATTATTAATTACATTATCATCAAAATTTCTAAGCATCGCCATTTGCATTGCATAGTATAAATATGTACCGGCCCACAATGCCGCTGAAGGTAAAAATTCCGGTGCATTATACGGCATTTCCAGTCTATCTTCTTCATAATAATTTTTTAGAATAGTGATAGCATATTCCAAATCTTCATTTTCAAAGGGAATAAGTTCACTGGCTACTGTTACCTGACCTTTTTCTAATAAGCTCTGTAAAAAAGAAGAAAATCTCATTTTAATTTAACCCGTATTTCTCATAGAAATATTTAACCACAGATAAGAACAAATGAAATCAATATATACACAGATATTAAACAAAAAATTTTAATTTAATTTTCATCTGTGTTAATTTTTATCTTTATCTGAGTAATCTGTGACCAACGAGAATCCTGGATGATATACTAATTTATCATCCATGGGTGGTAAATTAGTATGAGGTATTATTAGGAATAAGATATTAATAAATGACTGAAAATATATTGAATACGATGAAAAATATAAATTTTCAGGATTTATCATCTGGATTTCTTTCTAGCATTGGCCTTTTTGCTGATAAAATACCTGATAAAGGTTTTACTGCTGATATAAATATTTTCGCAAAAAACTTTCTCAATCTGTTTACTCATCCTGCATTTATTATTCCTGAAACTGATTATGAGTTATATATCAGGTTTAATCTGGGTATTTCCAATATTATCTCTGTTTCCGATGTAAAAAGTACTGATTCATATATCTATAATCTGATGAATGGTAATATTAAAGCTTTTAAAATCCTTCCGAAAAACACACTGGTAAAGATTTTAGCTTTATATTCTATCAGAAATGATATCTCACTTGATTACAGGTGTCTCTTTTTTTCTGATGCCCGGTTAAGTTCAATCTGGTACTGGGAATATTTTGCTTTACCTGATTATATTACAAAAACAAATTATGCAAATATTCAAAATCATCTTGATGCCTTTGATCTGATCAGTAAAAGATTATCTATTCCCGAAAAGCTTTCAAATCCATATTTTTATTCTACTTATATCCATCCCGGAAAAGATAAAAAAATAAAAGAAAAAATTAATCAACTGGTACAGGATAAGTATAGCTGGGTAAATATCAATAATATATCTGGAACGTTATCAGATGGCATTAAACCTAAAATAGCTGTTATTTCTCAAAATCTTCATGCTCAACATTCTGTTGCCAGATGTACCTATGAATATCTTTCAGAGTTAAGTAATGACTATGAGTTGACCCTGATTCATATTGGTAAAATCAAAGCTCCTGTTGATATAAAGATATTTAAAAATATTATTTACCTTAATTTCATTAATAATGAGAATGAGTTATTCCAATTAAATGATAATAAATTTCAGGCTGTAATTTTTCCTGATATTGGCATGAATGATCAATCAATTATTCTGGCTAATATCCGTATTGCCCCTGTCCAAATTTCTCTGATGGGTCACTCAGCAAGTACTTTTGGCGCAAAAATAGATTATTATATCTCAGGTACAGAAACTGAAGTAATTGAAGATGCAGAGGAAAATTACTCTGAAAGGCTTGTTTTAGTTCCTGGTATTGGTGTCCACCCTTCTTTAAAAAATTATTCATATATAAAGAAGCAAAAGGTTGAAGAACCGTTCATTATTTCCTGTCCCTGGACAATCCAAAAAATAAATTACCCGCATTTAATACATCTACGAGAAATCCTGTTAAGAGCGGATAAGAAAATCCTTTTCCGGTTTTTTCCCAGTGTCATGTTTGAATATTACCTGAACCAGATAACGTCCGAGATTGGTAGTATTCTTGGACCTGAAAATATAGAAATTGTTCCTAATCTGCCTTCGGCAAAATTTGAAGAATATTTCCAGAAAGGAGATCTTGTAATAGATTCATTTCATTACGGGGGTTATACTACTATTATTGATGCTCTTTTTCTAAAAAAACCGATGGTAGTGTTAGAAGGAAATAAACTTTATAACAGCTTTGGAAATGTATTTTTTAGAAAATTAGGTTTAGATGAGCTAATAGCAAAAGATAGTACTGAATATATTACTAAAATTGTTTCTTTAATAAATGATGATAGTTATTACCAAAAGATAACTGATAAAATTGAAAATATGGAAAATGAAGTAAAAAAGCAAATATTTGATAATGGTGAACCGTTATATTTTAAAAAAGCGATTGATTATCTGCTGGAAAATCATCAAAAGTTAAAGTCAGAAAATTCCCGAAAACCGATTATTATTGAAAGATGAGCCCTATATTATGAAATTATTCGATACCCATGCCCATATAAATCTACCTCATTATAATGAGGATCGTGAGGCAGTTATAAACAGGATGTTTGAAACTGGTGTTGAAAAACTTGTTATTCCCGGAGTTGATCTGGAAACAATAAATTCAGCGATTGAGCTTGCTGAAAAATATCCCGGAAAAATTTATTCGGCAATCGGCTTTCATCCCCAGGATGCGATAAAATGGGTAGAAAATATGTATTCTGAATTAACTGAGCTGGCAAAAAAAGAATGTGTTGTGGCGATTGGCGAAATCGGCCTTGATTATTATTGGGATACTACTCCCAAAGAGAAGCAGCATGAAGTATTAAAGTTACAGCTTGAGCTGGCAAGAAAAGTTTCATTACCTGTAATCATTCATACCAGGGAGTCACATCTTGATACGCTGGAAATACTTCAAGCAAACGGGGCAGATGAAGTTGGTGGGATTTTTCACTGCTTTTCGGGAGATACTGATTTTGCAAAAAGGTGTATAGAATTAGGTTTTTATATTTCTTTTGCTGGAAATATTACTTTTAAAAATGCCCAAAACCTGAGAGATGTTGCGAGAGAAATAAGTATTGATAAAATTCTAATAGAAACTGATTCTCCTTATCTTACACCGATGCCAAACAGAGGAAAAAGGAATGAACCGGCAAATGTTCAGTATGTAGCGAAACAGATCGCCGAAGTAAAGGGTTTATCACCGGAAGAAGTGGCTGATATTACCTTTAATAATGCGATGAAGGTATTTAAGCTTATATAAGTACCACCAGTATGTAAATAAATATTAAGTATGTTCTTTTCGTAAAAGAAGCTTAAATGTACTTATATTAGTAAAATTTCTTTAAATCTTCAATACTCTTTAAGTCAAAAAGGTTATCAATAATATTATCAATTATTTCTGTATTTTCTATATCATTTATTGTTTTAATAATATTTTGAGGAATATTAGTAAATCTCTTAGTTAACAATTTTAATAAGAGTACTTTTTTTCCTTTCTGAATACCTATGGTCTCACCTTCAGCTTTTCCTTCAGCTTTTCCTTCAATCTTAGCATTGTATAACCTTGA
>CAYRDV010000009.1:16458-36947 GCA_964422885.1 uncultured Candidatus Sericytochromatia bacterium | reverse complement strand
TTACATAAAGCTGCTACTTTATCTCCCTTTTCAAGTCCAAGGTAAATAAGACCCTGAGCGAGGCTTTTTATTTTATTAAAAAGCTCTGACCATTTTAGTCTGACAAATTTATCGTTATGTAATTCATGTACAGCTAGCTTTTCAGAGAATTTTTCGACCCGGTTTATAATCATAGAACCGATATTTTTTTCAAATACAGATAACTCCATATCAGATTTAAACTGTCTGAACTCCATACAAATTCCTCTGGTAACCTATAAGACTATTATAAAATAAGCTCTAAGTAATTAAAATCACAAAATTGCTAAATAGAAGAATTTTTCGATTGTGATATAATAGACCCAAAGCGTAACGTTTCTATATTAAAAAAAAGGTTCATAAATTAATGAAACAAACTATTATCAAGCTTGTTATCGGAATTGTTTTAATCGGATTTTTTTTGATAGGTTATAATTTTACCAGTATCGGAACTATAATTGAAGCTAAATTATATGATACAAGATTTGATATCAGAGGCTCAAGAGAACCTAGCAAAGATATTATTATTTTATCAATTGATAACTTTTCACTAGAAGACCTGGGTACATGGCCCTGGCCAAGATCTTATCATGGCAAAATAGTTAATCATCTAAAAACTTATGGTGCAAAGGTTGTCGCTTTTGACGTAATCTTTAATACTCTTTCAAGAGAGCCTGAAAATGATAAGATGTTTGCCGAAGAAATCAGGAAATCAGGTAATGTTGTTTTAGGAAGTATGCTAACCGGAGCTGAATATAGTAAAGTTTCAAGTGGTTCTAATACAACTGAACCGTCTGAATCTATTGCTCTTCCTGAATATTATGAGGAAATGTTAAATGGAAAAATTAATTATGGATTGGCAAATTTCCGCAGGGATAGTGATAAAAGTGTAAGATGGGGACAACTTATCTATCCTCTTAAAGATACAATGCCAACCTCACAATCAATTAATAACGAATGGGAACCTACCTTTGCCCTTCAGGTCTTAAAACAATATAATTCTGAACTGGCCAAAAATGTTCAGGAAAAATATTTTGATAAACCATTTTTACTTAATTTTGCCGGACCTGCTCATACCTATAAAACTATTTCTTATAGTAATGTTTTGAAAAGGCTTCCGTTAGAAGCTGATGAAAATGGCAGGCAGAAAACATACCAGGAAATTTTTAAAGATAAAATTGTTTTAATTGGTGCTACTGCTGAAATTTTTCACGATACTCTTTCAACTCCTTTTATTAGCGGTGATACAGCGCAAATGCCAGGTGTTGAAGTACATGCGACAACACTTGATACAATAATTAATTCTCTTGAGTACCACAGAGCATCAGCCACAACTAATACAATACTAATCATTTTTATGGGTTTACTGGCATTAGTTTTGTTTACGTATTTAAACCCTCTTCTGGGTTTTGGCGCAATGAGCTTATTGGCAATTGTTTACTCAGGAATTAATCTTTTCCTCTTTTTACAGCAGAAATACTGGCTTGATTGGGCTGCACCAATTGGAATTGTAATGTTTATTTTTGCTGGAATTTACTCTTACCGTTTCTTTATTGAAGAAAGAGAAAAAAGAAGAGTGCGCAATGTATTTAAGAGATATATGTCTCCTCAGTTGGTAGAAGAGGCTTTGAAAAACCCTGATAAAGTCCCTAGCCTTGATATTTGCCAAAAGAAATTTATTTCTGTTTTGTTTTCTGATATTGCTGGTTTTACGACAATGTCCGAAAAATTTCCGCCTGAAGAGGTTAAAAGGGTTTTGGATGAATACCTTACAGCAATGACTGATATTGTTTTTAGAAATAACGGTATTCTTGATAAATATATTGGCGATGCAGTGATGGCCATTTTTGGTAATGTTGGCAGTAATGATCCTGCTGATGATGCCTACAGAGTAGTTAAAACTGCTTTGGAAATGACCGAACAAATGAAAGAGTTAAGGCAAAAATGGGTTGCTGAAGGTTCAATTGCGATGCAGATAAGAATTGGTATTCATTCTGGCGAGGCTTTGGTTGGAAACTTTGGTTCACCATTAAAAATGGATTATACGGTAATAGGAGATACGGTTAATACTGCTGCCAGACTGGAAGGGTTAAATAAAGACTTTGGTACAACAGTTATGATTAGTCAGTCAACTTATGAGTTAATTATGGATAAAGTTGATGTAAGAAGTCTTGGCCCCGCTCCGGTAAAAGGTAAATCAGAAGCAATTCATGTTTATGAAGTTTTAAGTTTAACTGCTGAGGGTGGAGCAGGTAAACTTATAGAAGATAGAAACGTAAAGCAAACTAGATGGATGAAAAATAATAAAGAAACAAAATGGGCCAGGGGAAGTAAAGATACAACCTGGAAGTAACTTTCAGAAAAAAGAAGCCCTGATACTTATAAAGTATCAGGGCTTCTTTTTTGTAAATAACAAAAAATTAACTATAAAACAATCTTATATTAATTGTAAATTAATCTTTTTAATAAAAATTTAGTTTAATTTAATCATTTGTGTTTATTTTAACTTTTTTTTAACTTTATTCTAAACAAATCATAAGAAAGAATTCAACTAAGATTACTATATAGATAACATGAGATTATAAAATGTTTAATTTTTAAAAGGAGAAAGAGATGAGTACAATTGATTCAGCCGCACCGGTTTTTTCACCATTACCAATAAACACTATTACACCACCAACTACAACTATATCAGAGGAAACAAAAAATTCATTTTCACCATCAGATTCTTTTGCTGGTTCGTTTGTAGCAATGAGTTCAACAACTGATCCAAGTACAACACCAGAGCCTGATAAAAAAGCAGGATTCTTTAAAAGAATGGCCCATGGTTTAGGAAATGGATTTGGGAAAATAGCTGATATGATGGGTTTAGGACATATAAACAAATTTGCTAAGGAACAGTTCAAACTTTATGATACTGATAAAAGTAATCAAATAAATGCTACCGAATTTAGTGCGGTAAGTTCTCTGGTAAGTAAATCATTCCAGGAAGTTGACAGAAATGCTAATCAGGAAGTTAGTTATGGTGAGTTTCATTCAATAGTACGTGATCTGGTAAAATCTGAGCTTGCAGCAACAGATACAAATACTGATGGATTCGTAAACTTCAATGAAGCTAATGCCAGAGGCCTTGTAAAAGGTACAGGCCCTCTCAATAACACTTTTGTTAAAAGTGATGCTAATGCAGATGGTTTGCTTTCATTTAATGAATTTGCTGATTTAATCAATACTGTAAAGTTAAAAAAGACTGGTAAATTACCTCCAGTAGCCTAAATAGTAAAAAAATAAAAAAGGATAGCTAAAAGCTATCCTTTTTTTATGCTTTAAATGTACTTCGATTTAATTTATTTTTAAGCTAGTAGGCTATTTTTTTGATATTATTAAATCAAAAAAAATATTTTAACCAAAAGTTAATTTTACTATAACTAAATCATAAGAATGTTAATTAAGAAAGTTACTATATATATAACATAAGATTATAAAATGTTTAATTTTAAAGAATAGGAGATTAGAAATGAGTACAATAAATTCAGCAACAACAGTTGCAATACCACAAACATTTAATTTTGGTGCTGTATCTGCTGCAACTTCATCAGTAAGTGAAACTTCAACACATTCTCCTTCAGATGCTTTTGCTGGCAATTCATATAGTGCAAGTAGTTCTGGAAGTACTGACCCCAATGCTAAAGCTGGATTCGCAAAAAGAATGATGCATGGTATCGGAAATGGTATTGGAAGAATAGCTGATATGATGGGTCTTGGAACCATTTCAAAATTTGCCAAAGATAATTTCAGAACATATGATACAAATAATGATAATAAAATAATTGCAGGTGAATTTTCTGCAGTAAGCGCACTTGTAAATAAAACCTTCGAACAAGTAGACAGCAATGCAAATCAGGAAGTAAGTTTTGGTGAATTCAAATCTTTAGTTAGAGATTTAGTTGATGCCGAATTACAGGCAACAGATACAGATGGTGACGGATTTGTTAACCGTAATGAAGCAACTGTCCGTGGTCTGATTACTACCCAAGGCCAACAGGATTCATTTACAGTAGCTGATAAAAACACAGATGGACTGCTATCATTCACTGAGTTTGCTAATATGGTAAATAGCCGTAAATTTAATAAAGCTGTATCATAAATAAAAATTTTTAAAAAGGGGAATGTTTTACATTCCCCTTTTTTAATGCCCTTTTCCGATAAATGCTTTATGAGCAGGCATACCATCAGCAATCTTGATTGTTGAAATAAGATGATTGAGCACTCTCTGTTGAATTACCTGTCTTACACTCAATGAATTCCATTCACCATAACCAAAAAGGCACATTCTGTTTCCTGACAGAAGATGTATATATGAACCATTTTTTGGTGTGCCCAGGACTTTCATAAACTCTGAAGTATAGTAACAGTATGGTTCTTCAACAGGAAACTTATTTGTATACATAACAACTACAGGAGTAAGCAGGTAGTAAATATTATCAAGCTCAACTACCGGAAATGGCTGTTCATTTATTTTATTTAACCTTGTTTGTAAATTTTCCCTCCCTGAAATAGGTGTTGGTATTAGGCCAGTCCAGGCAAGATGCAGATTATTAAACTTTTTTAAAATACTTTGACAATTTATACAAACAATTTTTCCCTGGGTTAGAACAAGAGTATTATTGCATTGAGGACAATTTTTTAGCTTTCCGTCAGAATCCGTAACTGTAAGTATCCATCTGGGAAAATGGGTTTTCATTTCATCCAGTTCCCGGTTAAAAATTTGAGGAAATTTTTGTACCCATTTTTGTACTTTTATTGCGGCATTAATATCAACTTCCCAAAAAATCTCACGATTGTTTAGCATTTTACTGTGATGCATAAATAAGCCTCCTTTTTATCCTTTTATATTTATAGGTTTCGGAAATCTGTTCCTTTTTGAATTTGGAGTAATATCTCCTGTTTTTTGATATAAAGAAATAAGCTCACTGACAAATGCCGGACTGACATAAAATCTGTTGGCAATTTCTGTATAATATTGATATGGATATTCCTTATAAGCTCTGATAATTCTAAGTCTTAAATCATTTGAATATGCTTTCATAAAAATTTCTCCTTTTATTTATTTTTTTCTAACTCTCCTCTCTCTTCAGAGAGAGGAGAGTTTAATTCATTATCATCAGTAATCATGTTAAAAATTTAGGAATAACCGTATAGAGATAAATCTATCTTTTCCCTGGGTAAAAGATTTGGTCTTGCTTCATCAGGAAATTCCAGATTTAAGTAATTCTGCCTTCTTTGATAATCCGCAGAATCAACGCCAGTATCAAACCATTGCTCTCCACGCTTTTCATAAACATGTCCGGAAGCAATACAGGCAACAATATTATCATTACCGATAAAATGAAGTTGACTGGCATCAACACAACATGAACACATTAAATTAGTCTGGTTTATCATAAAACCTCCTTATACAAAAATTATAAATATCTATTAGGGACATTGTTAAGTAAAATTCCTCCCAAACCTACGTAAGCACTATTTTGCCTTAAAATTTCGTCCATTCTTTCAACATCGGATAGTATTTGTTTTGGTCTAAGCACCCAGTCTGTACCTGATTCCTGGTAAATATTTTCAACGTTTTTACTACAAACAATATTATTTTTTCTTTTCATTAATGGTTGAGGAATAAGGCAGCATTTACATACTCCAAAAGGCAACTCCGTTTTTTTCGCCTCTGGTTTTAAATAACTATTTGATGTAAAAACGACCGGATTAGAACTGTTTTGCTGAACCTGATTATTATTAACTAAGTTGGAAACAACTAGTGAATCAGAAACAGAATTCTGCATAATAACCGGAGGCTCTATTTTTTCTTCTTTGACTTTGATGGCCTGTGTATGCTCACTTTCAATTCCTTGAAAGACAGCACTGACTGTAACAAAAAATGGTGAGTTTTGTGATTTAAATTCAAAAAATGTAGTATTAACCTGAGAAATAAAACTAAAATTATTAATCTCATTTCCGCCATAAACCCTGTAATAATCAACACAACCTATTGATTGATTCCATTTCAGGAAAATATTTTCTCCATTAAAATAAAATGTTAATAAAGTTGGTTTAATAACCTGAATCTGGGATATTTCATCAGTTGCACTCCATCCTCTTTGTTTTC
The DNA here is from genome assembly GCA_964422885.1 of uncultured Candidatus Sericytochromatia bacterium. Lineage (GTDB taxonomy): Bacteria > Cyanobacteriota > Sericytochromatia > UBA7694 > JACMQJ01 > CAYRDV01. Next base: position 30,772 of record CAYRDV010000009.1, on the reverse strand, counting down.
TCATATTATTCACCTATATATAAATTAGTGAGGCCACTTCGTTCAGTGAGGTCAGACAGCTAAAGCTGTCCTAGTGAGGAGGAAGTGAGGGAGAAGGAAGATAAAATAATCTTCTTTTCACTTCTTTACTTCCTCCTCACAGACAAGGCTTGCCTTGTTGCCTCACTTCCTCCTCACCTCTCACTTCTTAAGCTACCCGCAGTCCCATCCATTTAAGAAATGAATTTGTTACCATTGGCAATTCATTCATATTTCCTGTATTAAAAATGCTGCATTGTAAAATTTCTGACATATGTTCAAGAGCAATCTGATGGCGTGATAATTTATTGTCACCGCAGAGATTACCAAAAACAGCTACATGAGGAAATTTTAATCTTGTACGTAAGTCAATTACGTTATAAAGTACCTTTATTCCTGTATAAACACCAAATATGCCTATTCTCCATCTTTCTTTTCTTCCGGCAGTAATTTCATTTAAAACACCCTCAAGTTGGGTTTCAACAAAATCATTTAAAAATGGTGAGTTTAAAGGCTCAATTTCTCCTGAATAAGCAAACTGATTAAGTGAACCTGCGAATTCAGCTCCTTCTGAATCTTCAAGGCAATGAGGCTGAAAATAATTAAGCTCATCTTGTTGTGCCGGGTCCATCTGATTATGCCAGTCTCTGATATGAATTTTTATTATATTCTGGTTTCCTGGTGCTGTATAAATTTGCCTCATTACATCTGACAACCGGTCTTCTCCTTGTTCCAGATTTCCCCGCATCATTTTTATCATCCTGATTCCAAGATTTAATTTGTTCGGGCTGGGAGGATTTAAATCGATAAAGTCTTTTTGCAAACATTGAGTAATTAGGATTGAACCATCAAATTCCTGATTTTGCTCGATAAACATAGGTTTCTCCTTTCATTAATTTTTATATTTTCCATGCTGCCTCTTCAACAAGCATTTCTTTCCTTGTTTTTGTTTTTAAATCTTCAGCAGATACATTAAAAATACCACTTTCATCAATGCTGAAATTAACTAAAATTTTGGGGCTTCCTGCTGGTGCCGATTCAATATCTTTTAGTCTGAATTTTCCTAATAAATTGTTGTGAGAAGCTCTTGTTTTTCCGCCCTGCAATACTTCAATTTCTAATTCTCTCTGATAGTGATTAACTGTAGTGTAGATATTTCCTTTGATTACAGGTAAAATTTCACCCTGTTTAATTATTGCTGAAAATTTATCCTGGTAAGTCGCGATACCAAGGCTCTTGGTCACTATATCTTTTATATTCAGATTTATTATCTCTTTTGAAAGAATACCTGCCTGTATTGCTGCACCAAAAGCAACCATTTCTTCAGGTGAGTATAATTTCCCCAGGCAATTTTTTACATCCATTAATAGTGGTAAAGCCTTGGTTCTGTGATTAGAACCTGAATTATAAAAAAAATCTTCTAATGTTTTTTTTACCAGTGGGATTTGTGTGCATCCACCAACCAGAATAATTTTTGATAATTCATTTATTTTTAATTTGGCTTCAGTTATAGATGAGCTAATAAACCCAATCGTTTTTTTCAAAATTGGGGAAATTTTCTTTTCAAATTCAGATCTGTAAATTATTATTTTTAAATCAATAATTTCACCTCTTTCAGACCTGGTAACATTTTGGATATTAATATTGCAAAAAGATTCATAACTAAGAGTGTGTATCGCTTCTTCCGCAACAATATTCATTTCTGCCTTTAATATCAGGCTTTGGTTTAAATCAATTTTAAAACCTGTTTCTGCCTGAAACCTGGAAACAATCAAATTAACCATTTCTCCGGTTAAATCCCAGCCACCAAGTTGAGTGTCACCATATGTTGATAAAATTCTTAAAGATGATTTATGAAATTCTATTATGCTAAAATCAAACATTCCACCACCAAAATTATAAATGGCAAGTTTTTCCGATTTTATTTCATTTGCATAAATATAGGCTAAAGTCGCAGCTGTTGGTTCATTGATTATTTTTAAAACTTTTAATCCTATCTTTTCTGATGCCTGTTTTAAAGCTAAACGCTGAACACTGTTTGAACTTGCCGGTGTTGTTAACACTACTTTTTTAAACTTGGTCCCTGTTTTTTTTTCAGCTCTTTCTTTTATATCATTTATTAATAATGAAGCAATTTCTTCAGGTTTTTGCAGAGAGTAAAATGTATCAATAAAAAAGCTGGTATTTTCCTGAATAATTCCAAATGTATATTTGGTTACTTCTTTTTCAATCTCTTTATAAGTCCTCCCAATAAGCCTCTTTATGCAATCTATTGTATTTTCCCGATTACCAATTTTTCTTTCCAGAGCTTTTTCACCAATAATAATCTGTCCCATACTGGTAAATTGAACTACAGAAGGAAACCTGGCTAAAATCTCCGGCTTACCCGCATTAAACCAGGATGCAGTGATAAAGGTTGTTCCCAAGTCAATAGCTAAAATATCAGACATATTTATCTCCTTTCATTCTCTACCATGCCATAAGCAAATTTTCTTTTACAAAAAAGACATTCTTCTAATGAACTATTAATTTCATTAATTCCAAAGGCTGATACCTGTCCAGGTAATGCTATTCCATAGCAATAATTTTCATTTTCTTTTTCTACTCTGTTTCCTCCAATAAGGCAGGTATGATTATTTTCAATAAGACTTGAATACCAATTTTCTTTTTCAGTAGTAAGAATCTGATAAGCTAATCTGGATGCAACTTCTGCACACCTTGCGGAATCTGTTTTTGTTGCAGGTTCTGCTTCAAGTTCTCCTGGTTTATAATCAGGGTTGTACCTGGCTTGTTGTTCAGGAGTTAATGTTGGAATTGGGCCTGTATATAAATTACCTCTGAAACACCCGAAACATGGTGTAATACCCGGTAATACAATAATTATTTCAAACCATTTTGCTCTTGGATAACAACGCATTGAAATATGGTTAATCTTTTTATTCCAAAGAACTTCAGCAAGTTCATATTCATCATGGCTTCCGGTTGCCAGTACTACCAAATCAGGTTTTATTTTTTTCAGTAAGTATCCAAATTCTTTAATATTTTTCTGATTAAAGTTTTTATTAATGCATTTTATGCCCAGATGTTTTTTACTATAAATAGCTTCTAAGTTTTCTCTCAAAGCAATAACCTTATTTTTTCCTACCTGTGAAAAGTGAAATTCCTGTCGGACAGGATTATATATAGAAACCTGATCATGATCAGCCAGTATTAATTTTGAAACAAATGGAGAAATACAACCTGTAAAAACACTGCCAAGGCTTCCGCAGCCCACTATTAGAATGGTTTTGGATAATGAAGAGTGACTGGTGACGGATGATTGGGAAGTAGATATGGTGTTACCTGTTGAAAACTGATTCTTTTCTCCCTCTCTTTGCAATAGAGGGTTGGGGAGAGTTGTATCTGAATATGGAAACCAGGGCCACTTTTTATTACTAAAATATATAATTTGCCTTTCTTTAATAAAATTAACTATTTCTTTTTGTTGCCAAAAAGTTCCTTCAAGCAAAAGAGCAACAGCATAATGAGCTACCTGATTACTAAGATCCAGCCAGTTAAAATATTCAAATGAAGGGCTTACTGAAACCTCAGGTTCTTTAAGGCTTATATAAAAACCATCATCTGTAAAGCCAGCAAATAAATATATTGGCTTTAATTCACTTTTTAACAAGGGGCTTAAGCCCCTTGCTTCATTAGATAAATCAGGTGAAATTTTATTAATTACAATAAGTAAATCTACATTGTTATTAGTAAATTCTTCAATTTCATAGTTTTCCAGAGGATTATGCTTTTTTAGATAAATTTTTAGAGCATTTATTTCTGCTTCATCGGCTAAAATATTAAATCTGGTAACTCCGCAGGATGCTAAAAATTCAATTACTCTCATTGATAATTCAGGATTAATGATTCCAATTACTTTTTCTCTTAAAGTTGTTCCAACAACAGGAATTATTCTTTCATAAAACATTTTTATTACCTTAGTTATTGTTTTATATACACTAAGTATAGTGTAAAAATAACACAAAGTCAATTAATCTAATAAATAATTTGAAAAAAATTCTTAGGAATTATTTATGATATGGTTCACCACTGGTAATTTTAAATGCCCGGTAAATCTGTTCTACCAGGAAAAGATGAGCCATTTGATGTGGTATTGTCATTTCTGATAGTGAAAGCCTGTAATCTGCGTCATTTAATATTGACTCAGCTAATCCAAGAGCACCTCCGATAATAAATGTAATTTCAGGATAACTTTTATCTTTAAGCTGGGAAAGAAAATTGGCAAATCTAACAGAATTAAAATGATTACCAGTTTCTGTCATAGCAATTTTATAACTGTTTTTATTTATTATTTTAAAAATTTTTTCAGCTTCTTTTTCTTTAATGACAGCTTCAGGTTTAGATTCAATTATTTTTTCATCAGAGATTTCTATTTTATTTAAAATAGCATAATTTTTAATTCGTCTTGAATATTCATCTATGGCATCTTTAAAATAAGTTTCTTTAATCTTGCCTACAGTAATGATTGTTATTTTCATCTATAAATCAGCTAATACTCTATAATCTAATCTACAAGCTTATCAGAGAAATTAATAAAAGAGTATAACAAGATAAATAAACGCAATTCAAAATCTGATAATAATATTTTTTATCAGATTTTGGGTATAAAATATATGAGGTATTTTGTTTTTCTTTAATGTTTAAGAATGCTGGAAAATCAGGAAAAACTAAAAATTAAAAAACTTTCTGAAAAGAAACAGAAGGTTGTTTTTGAAATTGCCAAAAAATTTGGTGGAGAAACAACTTTATCTGATATTTATGCTAATAGCAACCTTTCAATTGATGAGATAGAGCTTATTCTTGCAGAACTTAGTACAAAAAATTGTCTTGAATCAAAATTAAATGAAAAAACAAATATTATAAAATATATTTTCCCGGATATACGTAAAGATTATTTTGAACAAAAACGAAGCCTGGCTGAAAAAGTTGGTATTGATAAACTCATTTTAAGAATAAAGTACGGAAAATTTCAGGAAAAACCAATTGCTGATTTAGAAAAAGCGATTTTACAGACTGCCCAGGAATTTTCTGGAAAACTAACAATTTCAAAAATTGTTGAATATACAAATTTATCTGTAGCAGAAGCAGAATCAGTAATTTCATCACTTTCAGCCAAAGGTCTGTGTAGAAAAGAAATGGGAACTGAGCTTACAGATTATTATTATAATTTTCCTGAAATAGTTGAGACTTCACAAAAAAATTCTTTGCAACGTTTGACATCTATTTCTGAAAATACAACAAATGAAATTACTGAATATGGTAAAAAATTGTTTGGAATAGCACCTGAACTACCAAAAAATATCTTAAAAAAAATTCGAAAAAACACTGATAAATATATTATAAAAAGTAAAGTAAAAAGATTTAGATTTAAAGCAAAAAAAAATCTGGCTTTAGATACTCTTTTTCCTGGTATGGGACATTTATCTGATAAAAGATGGAATTTTGTAGAATATATTCTTTTTTCAATTATTCCATTTTTTCTTACAGCTGGACTATCTTACATTCCAGAAATGGTTATTACAAGGTATAAAACATTGAAATTTTATAATATTACTGAAAATGAATTACGTAATAAAAGCTTTAAACTAAATAGAAATTCAATAATTTACAGCCTGGTTTTACTTACAGCATATTTACGAATTATAGGTATTCAGGGAATAATCCTTTATTATCAATACCTGCTTAAGCTGCTACTGGGTATGTAGATGGTGTGGAAGCAACTACAGGAGGATTTGTAGCTGGTACACTACTGGTCTGGTTTTGGGGATCTCTTGATTCGTCATAAAGATACCCTCCAACATATGCTCCTACAGCGCCACTGATTCCGATACCTGTCCAGCCAAATGCCGGACTTACTTTTAACAGTGGTAAGTTAGAAAGAGCTGAAGTGACAGCTACCGCAGCCATTGCAACTCCTTTATTAGGAGCAAGTGTAACAATAACCCCGTCCAGAGCACCCTTCGCTGCTCCGATAGAAGCTCCGAAAGCACCTGCAACTACTCCTGTAACTGCTGCTTTCCCGAAAGTACTTGTAAGGCCAAAAAGGGCTGGAGCTTTAGCTGCAAAACCAGGTACAAAATTTAAAATACTGCTGTTCATACCCATTCCTAAAGCAATACCTGCTGCCATATATTGAAGCCCGAAAACAGTTCCTTTAACTTTTGCCCCTTCTTTAACGGCTTCCCTTAAAATCGGATCATCAAAAAAACCTACTTTTTCTGTAGCTGGTGTCTCTGAAGTTAAAGCACTAAATGTCACACTATTTGCCGGAATAGCTGAATTACCAGCTAAATTACTTTGTTTAATATTATCATTAGAGTAGATTTTAGTAGCATTAAACTGGCTAATATTTGCTATTTGCTTTGTATTTTGGCTAACAGAACTAAAATCAGTATTTCTTAGTTCTGAAAAGTTTGTTATTGTACTTACCATAAATTAAACTTTATCTAAAATAATCTTTATATACGATTAATTATAGATTAAAATTATAAGTACTTGCTTAACTTTAAGTAATTTTAACCAGAAATATATTCAGTCTTAACTTAGAAATAACATTTTAATTAAGTATATTAAGAATAATTAAAGCAATGGTTAAATTTATATAAACATTATTCTGTTTTTAATTCTAAATTACTGAAAAATGGTAATTTGAACCTGATTTTCTGGCTGAGTTTTTTTAAGTAAAAGATTAACTTAGTTTATAATCAAAAGTTAATTATTGGGATTTAGAATGAGCTAATAAATCCGTTATTACTAATGAAGAGGCCCAGATGGATATATTATAGAAAAGTTTTTAACTAATTTCTTCAACCTTAACTATTACAACTGTACTATTATCATCTCCACCCCTGATATTAGCCAGGTTTACAAGATGACGACAGGCTTCACCAGGTTCTTTTGAAGAAGCAACTATTTTTTGTATTTCTTCATCTTTAACATGTTCATAAAGGCCATCAGAACAGAGTAAAAGGTAATCATTAGATCTGATTGGTAACTGGTATACTTCTACTTCTACAGCCGGAAAACCTCCTAATGAACGATAGATTAAATTTCTTTGTGGGTGAACAGCAGCTTCTTCTGGAGTTATTTGACCTATTTCCAGTAACCTGCCCACTAAAGAATGATCTCTGCTAATTTTTTCAATCATATTTTGATTAATCAGGTAGGCCCTGCTATCACCTACATGGGATATAAAAAGCTGACCTTCATAGATTAAAGAGGCTGTTACGGTTGTACCCATACCACTATAATCTTTATTTTCCTTTGAAGCCTGATAAATAATTGTATTAGCTCTTTTAACCGCTTGCTCCATAATATTTCTGAGTTCACTGTCCTGAAATTTTTTTGTTGTCAGATCTTCAAAGTAATGATTGACGTAACTTGATATTTCCTGGGTAGCAAGTGCACTGGCATATTCTCCTGCTTTTGCTCCTCCCATTCCATCAGCCACTATAAAAATTCCATAGTTAAGCTGAGTCGTCTGACTGATATAACGCTTATTCTGAACGGAGAAGCTATCTTCATTAGCCTCCCTTTCCATACCAACATCAGTACAGTATCCAACTCTGTATAAAGTGGAGCTTAATAAATCAAGAATAGCTAATTTAAGTTCATCTATTGAAGAAAAACGGTCATCAGGATCAATTTCCAACATTTTGGAAACAATTCTGTTGATCTGTGGATTTATTGATGGATTGAATTCTACCACTTCAGGAAATTTAAACCATTTATCATTTATATCTTCAATTGTTGGTTTATAACCTGTTAGTATTTCATGCCATACCGCTCCCAATGCATAAATATCTGCTCTGTTATCAACTGTATATCCTGTTCTGAGCTCAGGAGAAGAATATACTGAAATATTATCCGTGGGCATATTTTTAACTGGTAATTGCCAGGCGAAATCAAAACCAGTTAGTCTGACCCTTTGTAAATCTCTGGTAACAACAATATAACGGGGTTGTAAATCAAGATGTACAATATTTCTTCTATGTAGCTGGCTTAATGACTGGCAGAGCTGAATCATCCAGTCACATGACTGCTGTGTTGTTACTTTATTTTTTGTCAGAAAATATTTAAGATCATTACCTTCCAATTGCTCTATAACCAGATAAAATCTGGCGTTTTCAGAAAAAATGTCAACAACTTTAACTACAGTTGGGTAACTAACTGAACGTAAAATAGCAAATTCATCATATAAGGGATTATTTTTAAGATTTTTTTCATTTTTATCGCCAAGATTAATTGAGTTTGTTCTTGGAACATAATTAGAATCAAGCTTTTCTTTTAAAATAACAATAAAATTTGTTACCTCATCTATTGCTCTATAAATATTAGCATTTCTTTTTACTTCCAGAAAGGTATCAATCCGGTACCTCTCATGCAAAAGATGCCCTTTTTCCAGCACGCCTGATGACTGGTTATTTGTTGTTTCCGTATTTTCCTTTGACTTTTCTGGTTGTAACAAAGCTTAGCTCCTCTTTAAGCTACTTTTTTAATAATAATAGAACTAAGATTATATTTATTATTACAAAAATAATATTGGTACTAATTAAAAATTTTGATGACATAATAAAATCTTTTATTGAAGGATTCTTAAAATCATCAGTTGCAATTGAAGAGATATATTCATTGCAATATGGGCAAAATTGTTTAGTTGTGCTTACCTTATTATTGCAATGAGGACAAATTTTAACTGTATCCATAAAATTTGAGGTAATTCTCATAATTGATTTAAGCATATCTTCTGCTGATTCAAATCTATCACTTACGTCTTTTTCTAATGCCTTTTCTATTAGCTTTTCAGTAGCAGTAGAAACAGATGTATTTAGTTCCCTTACTTTTGGAAAACTGAAGGGTGGCTCCTCCTGTGGGTCTCTTCTGGTTAGAAGGTGATGCATTGTTGCGCCTAAAGCATAAATATCTGAACGTGGCTCCATTAATCCTCTATATTGCTCAGGTGGTGCATATCCCTGTGTTCCTACCATAGTACCTTTTTTTATCGGGTTAAAAAACCTGGCAATTCCAAAATCAACCATATAAATTTTTCCAGAGTTTGTTAAAATAAGGTTTGCTGGCTTCATATCCCTGTATATAATAGGTGGTTTCTGGTTATGAAGATAGCTAAGAATATCACAGATTTGAACTCCCCATCCAAGAAGACTTTTTTCATCAAATGGATCTTTTGTTTGGTCAAGTCTTTGCTCCAAATCTGTACCCTGAATATATTCCATAACCAGATAGTGTCTGTTTCCTTCACTAAAACGGTCATAAACTTCGGGAATCCCATCATGATGAAGGCTTGCCAACATATCAGCTTCCCTTAAAAAATTACTTGTCGCTATTGTCCTTTGTTCCTCGTCTGTAAAATTATCTAACATTTCTTTTATTACACAAACCCTGTTTGAAAATCTGGTATCATCTGCCAGATAAATAGCTCCCATTCCACCCTGACCTATAAGCTTTGTTATTTTATAACGGGATTGGAGCATCGCTCCAGGTGATAAAAGGCTTGTTGATGACTTTCTTGTTGTTACATAATCAAGCTTTTCGTGAGAACCATTACTTCCGTACCCTGAAGCAGGTCCTCCACCTTGTGGGGAGCTATTTTCGGTACTTAAAACAGGTACTCCACTTCGTGAGGAGTTATTTCCGTACCCAGAAACAGGGACCCCACCTTGTTGGGATTTATTTTCCGTTTTATCTCCGATTTTTTTTGTATCCCCCCGTAGAGGAAAACCACATTGACCACAAAATTTTTTATTATCATTAGATTCAAAATTACAATTAGGGCATTTTATTAAAGCGTTTTTATCAGGTAAAGTAATTTCATTAAATCCATGACGCTGCCGGACTAATAAATAACTACCACACTCACTGCAATATTTTTCACCTATTAGGTTTTTAAAACCGCAGTTTGAGCAGATTAAACCTGTTCCCTTCATTTAGCTGTATTTGTTTTTGTGTATATATGTTTGCATAGTTGAAATTTTACTATATTTGTAACATAATTTGTAGAGACAAAAATTTAAAACAAAACTAAATTAATAATTACCTTGATAAAATTTGATTAAAAAATGAAAGTTTCAGTTCAGGAAACGGAATTTGAATATAAATTAATAAAAGAAAAACCTTATAAGGAGCTTCTTAATAAAGATACTTTGATAAGTGCTGCTTTTCTTTTCTTTATATTGATTTTAGTTAAACTTTATCTTTTGATACCAATTATTATTTTTTTTGCGGCATTGGCTACTTTACAAACTATTGAAGATAATCATGAGCTTATAATAAAAAAAATTACCAAAGAAATAATAATTAACAGATATTATATGGGTAAATGGAAAGTAAAGGATTTGCACTTTATTACATCAGATTACAGTTCTGTTCAGATTGAAAAACAAGTAACAACTATGAGAGAAGATGGTCGTTTTTCAATTAATTTGTTAACTGAGCCTTCAGACTCTGAAATAAAAGGAACAACTCTTGTATTATTAAAAAATATTGATCTTGAAGATATTGAACAGGCAAAACAAATCAGTTTTCTTCTTGAATTGTTATATGAGCCAAAAATAAAATATAAGGTTGAATTACTTTGAGCAAGGGGCTTAAGCCCCTTGCTGGATCGTATTTATAATTTTTTATCTGATAAAGCCCAGAATCTCATCCAGGGTTCCATTATAAGCCTTAATAAGCTGGACAAAACCATTATACATTTTACCAAGTGCGGACATTTCGGTAAGATTTCTCGCTGAATCTGTATTTGATGACTCCAGATATTTTTCTCTCATAATTGAGCCGGATATTGGACCTGGAGGAACATTATCTCTTCGATCGAAGTTATTGGCACCGCCATTTACTATTGTTTTATAGGAATTTGCTGTTGGTGCATCATAAATCGTAGAGCCATATTTTGAGTACTGAAGCTCATTATAATCAACTAAAGTAGCTGGGTAGCCGGTATTAAATGCACCATCATAAGAAGGTTGTACAACTGAAGGTTTTTCTAACCTTGTGGGATCATAAAATAAACTTTTTGTGATAACTGCATGCCAGTCGTCTGAATTACCGAGATAATCACCAACAACAACAAGGCCTTCTTTTGTACATAGTACCTGCTCATCTACTACACCTGTAACAGCTGTACCGATATTAGCTCCGCCTGGATCTAAAACAGTTTGCCAGTGAAACTCACCATCCCTTGTAAGATAAGCTTTTTGTGAGCCTGCCACATTAGTATTACCAGCAAAATATAAAGGAGGAGCACCGTAGTTAGTGGTTGCCGGATCCGTAACTATAAAAAAACCATCGCCCTGAATAGCAAAATGTGTATCTTCGGAAGTAGCAACAAGTTCTCCCTGCCTCCAGTTAACCTGGGTATCACCCGTTACAAGCGTTTGTTCACCAATCATTTCACCAGCAGCAAAGTTTGTTGGAGCTCTGGTAATAATGGTATTACTACCTTTATAAGTCAGAGCTGATTCTTTAAAAGCAACTCTTACAGAGCCTGAAAGATTGGCCTGACAGGTTGATAGCCAATCATCAATCGCATTAAGTGATTTTGTCGCAGCATATGAGACATTAAAATAAGTCATATGTTTTTCCTCTTGATTTATAACCAATCAAATATTATTTTATCATTTAAAAGAAAAATTATAAATAAAAATTTTTATCTTATAAATCCAAGAATTTCATCCAGGGTACCATTATAAGCTTTAATCAGTTGGACAAAGCCATTATACATTTTACCAAGGGCCGCCATTTCAGTAAGATTTCTCGCTGAATCTGTATTTGATGACTCCAGGTATTTTTCTCTTAATGTGGTGCCTGATATCTGTCCGGGAGGGAACTGATCTCTTCGGTCAAAATTACCCAGACCACCATTTACTATTGTTTTATATGAATTTGCCGATGGTGCATCATAAATCGTAGAGCCATATTTTGAGTATTGAAGCTCATTATAATCAACTATAGTAGTAGGGTATCCGGTATTAAATGCCCCGTCATAAGATGGTTGAACTACCGAAGGCTTCTCAGGATTTATATTATCATAAAAGGCTGTTTTTGTTATAGCTGCATGCCAGTCATCAGAGTTACCACCATAATCACCAACAACAACAAGACCTTCTTTTGTACATAGCACCTGTTCATCTACTACACCTGTAAATAGTGTTCCTATATTAACTCCAGCCGAATTTAAAACAGTTTGCCAATGAAATTCACCATCCCTTGTAAGGTATGCTTTTTGTGAGCCTGCCACTGTTGTATTACCCGCAAAATATAAAGGTCCAACTCCATAGTTAGTTGTTGCTGGATCAGTAACTATAAAAAATCCATCACCCTGGATACCAAAATGTGTATCTTCGGAAGTCGCAACAAGTTCTCCCTGCTTCCAGTTAACCTGGGTATCACCCGTTACAAGCGTCTGTTCACCAATCATTTCACCAGCAGCAAAGTTATTTGGAGCCCTGGTAATAATAGTATTGCTACCTTTATAGGTCAGGACAGATTCTTTAAAAGCAACTCTTACAGAGCCTGAAACATTGGCCTGACAGGTTGCCAACCAATCATCAATTGCATGAAGGGATTTTGTCGCTGCATACGAGACATTAAAATAAGTCATTTGGGTTTTCCTTTTATATTGACAAACAAAACAACATAAATTAATAATAATCTATCTTTGTCTTTTTATTTTATGATTTAATGAAAATAAAAAAATAAGTAATTAAAAATTAATTCAATCTTAACAAGGAAAATAACCAGATTATCTTATAAAGCCAAGAATTTCATCAAGAGTACCATTATAAGCCTTAATCAGTTGAACAAAGCCATTGTACATTTTGCCAAGGGCAGCCATTTCAGTAAGATTTCTGGCTGAATCTGTATTTGATGATTCCAAATATTTTTCCCTGAGAAGTGAACCTGAGGGTTGTGTTGGAGGTGGAAGAGGAAACATACTAAACCTGTCAGTATTTCCTCCGGAACCATTGATTAATGTTTTAATTGAATTGGCTGAAGGAGCTTCAAAATAAGTTGCACCATATTGTGAATATTGAAGCTCATTATAATCAACAACAGTAGCTATAGCTCCTGCTCCCGGGGCATCGTAAGAAGGCTGAACTACTGTTGGCCTGTAATTTAAATTATCAAATTCACTTTTAAGTATAAATCGGTCAAAGTTATCAGAATTACCAACAAAAGCTCCATCGGAAATATCAGATTGTACAATTAAGCCTTCTTTTGTTAAAAGAACGGGATCTACTGCACTAATTGCTGCAACTATTCCCCAGTGAAACTCGCCATCCCGGGTTAGAAAATAACCACCATTTGCAGGTAAAGCAATTGTACCATTAAAGAGTGGTTGATTTTGCTCTGTTACTAAGAAAAAACCATCACCCTGGATACCAAAATGTGTATCTTCAGAAGTCGCAACAAGTTCTCCCTGCTTCCAGTTAACCTGGGTATCACCTGTTACAAGTGTCTGTTCACCAATCATCTCACCAGCAGCAAAGTTATTTGGAGCTCTGGTAATAATAGTATTGCTACCTTTATAGGTCAGGACAGATTCTTTAAAAGCAACTCTTACAGAGCCTGAAACATTGGCCTGACAGGTTGCTAACCAGTCATCAATCGCATGAAGGGATTTTGTCGCTGCATACGAGACATTAAAATAAGTCATTTAGTCTTTCCTTAATTTTCAGGGTAAAAATACTATATATTAATAATAGAACAACGCTCCGTATAATAAAACTGAATAGGCACACATTTATTTAAAACATAAAAAATTTAACATTTTTATAATAGGATTTATTAATATTAAATGCCAAAAAAATATTTTCAGGTTAACTATAGCAAGTTTAAAAACTTCAATCTTATAATTAAAGAAAGAAATTTATAGGTTCAAATAGGTGAAAATGTGACATCATTTGAAAATTACCTTAATACCTTTAAAACTGATTTACCTGAAAAAAAAGAATATAAAGGTATTAAAAATGAGGCCGTAAACCAGGAAGGTAAACTTACTGATATAAACAAAGATGGAAAGGTTAATCTTTCTGATGCTTTGTCTGATGGTGTGCTGACTAATAAAGAATATAATGCTTTGTTAGAAACCTATCATATTGAACCAACTGATAAAGCTGAATTTAATAAATCATTAAACATGTTTTTACAGGGTAATGCACCAGGGAAAATTAATCTTATAGATGATATTGAAGAATTAGGTTTTGTCAGTAGTTAT
>CAYRDV010000009.1:0-16448 GCA_964422885.1 uncultured Candidatus Sericytochromatia bacterium | reverse complement strand
AGTAGTTATCCAAAAGAATTAAGATTATCACATATAAATAAATCACAGGGTTACGATAAAGCTGAGATCATTACTGGTAATTTAAATATAAAAATTGTTGATAAAGATGGTATAAATTCAAAGTCATCAGAAGATCTAGATATAAATATTTCAGGTGATGCTACTTTTAAAACAAAAATTCCTCAAGACTCAAAGCTACCCTTTGGGGTGACAATGACAGCAGATAATGGTGCCTTATCAGTAAATTTTGTAGGCTCACAGCAAATGAGTCTTAATTTTGAAAAAAAAGGTAAGGATTCTAATCTAGTCATTTCACAACCAAGTAGCCTTTTAATTGGCTTTGCCAAAATGGCCGCACAAAAGTTAGGGAAACAAGTCCCTGAAATTGATGAAAAAATGATTGCCGGAATGTTTGGTATACCAGAAGATAAAGTAAAAAAAGTGGGTGATAAGTTTCATATTTCTGTTTTGGAAATGATTAAGTTAAAACAGCCAGAAGGTATATCTGTTGGAAAACAAAAATTAAATGTTAATGATATTGATTTATCAGGTGTAATATTTAAAGATGCTAAAGTTAATGGTAATGACTTAAGAATTAGCCTTAACTTTAAAGATTCTAAGTTAAATGCTGGTAGTGGAACAGATAAAACTGAAATAAAAAAGGCTGTTAATGAAACTCTTGAACTAAACTTGGAGCTTGATAATATTAATGTTGGTGGTGACACTTCCAGTCTTGAAGCAATAAGAGGAATCAATGTAAAACTCTCAAATATTTCAAATGAACTACAAAAAACTATTTCAGATTTAGGTAAAGGGAAACTTAATGATATAAAAATAGCCTGGCAGAAAGATAAAATGATAATTTCTGCAAATGTAGAAGGTGCCCCGGTAAGTGCTAAAATACCTGTAACAATGAGAGGTTCTGAAATTAGTATTGATCTTACCGGAATAAAAGTTTTGGGAATACCTGTAGTAAAAGCATCTGAAAAATTAAATCAGTATTTATCAAATACAACAAATATTAACTCTACTGTAAATGGTGGAAAAATATCATTTAATCTTAATGAGCTTTTTTTAAAAAGCGGGAATGAGTTAGCGAATGATTATAAAATAGAAAACTCATCCGTGGGAAATAATCAGTTCTCTCTTTCTCTATCAAGAACACCTCAGTCAGTTTCTGATTTTAAAGATCCAGAAAAGCAGGAACCCGAATTTAATAAAAATATTATTTCTCCTTTTGCCGCTTTTGATACAGATGGTAATGGAATATTAGGGCTAAATTATTCCTATGCGACTCCTATAGGCCGTTCACCCATAGGCTCTTTATTTGGTTTAGACAAGAATTTGGGAACTATTCCCCACTTGTCACATAGTTACCTTGAAAATACATATAATATCTCATCAAGTTTTTCCACTGATGGTACTTTTAGAGGTGATATTTCCACAGGTATAAGGGCAAGCGGAACACCTTTAGGTTTACCATTATTTATGGAATTAGATCCAATCGGAATTGGTATAAAAGCAAACAGTCACGGAATAGACCCTTATATACCCTTAAAAGTTATGGCTGGTTATGATGATGGCAAATTTTCAGCAGGCGTATTTTATCAGCACAATTTTGTAATTGGCGAGAAAGATGATAATATTGTCGGATTTGGTGTTGGCTGGAGATTTTAATGGGAGATTATATTTTTTTTATAAATCAGATAAAATAAATATAGTACACTAGCGATGATGATACTAGATCTTTATATTCTTTTTTATAATGTAATATTTATTACTGAAAAAATAAAATGTTAAATTTCCAGTGTTACCAAAGTCTTGCGCTTTAATTTTTTATTATTGGAAATAAATTTTTAAAAAATTTACATAACTTAATGGAACTTTTTTGATATGAAATACGTCTTATATATAGGAAGCATAAGTTGACGCAAATTATGCAGGATGAAGCTGAACAAGAGCTGATAAGTAGATGTCAGCAGGGTGACAAGGCTGCATTTGCTCAACTTGTCAGAGCAAACCAACAGGTGGTTTTTAATTTTTTATGCAGATTAATACCTGATTGGGTTGATTTGGAAGATATTGCTCAGGAAGTTTGGGTAAAAGTGTACCAGTCAATAGGAAAGGTGAAAAATTATTCATCTTTTAAAACCTGGCTTCACCGTGTAGCTTTAAATACCTACTATGACAAAATGAGGAAGGTTAGCAACCGGGGTGAAGTTTCTCTTGATGAAGGTGAAGATGGTAATGAGTTTAATGTAAAGGAAATACCCGATACAGCCTTATTACCTGAAGAATTGGCTCTTAATGCTGATTGGAAGGAGTATGTACATGAGAAAATTAAAGCTTTACCGGAGCAGTATAAGTTAATGGTAATTATGAGAGATATACAGAACCTATCATATGAAGAAATTGCAGATATTACAAATTTGTCATTGGGTACTGTAAAATCCAGGATTGCCAGGGCAAGAGAAAAGCTTCTGTTGGAGTTATCAGATTATTTTAAAGAAGTAAAAGCCGATGTGTCTTGATTATATAAAGATTAGTGAATATATTGATAATGTTCTTGATGAGCAGGAAATGGTTCTTGCTAAAGAGCATTTTGATTCATGCAATAAATGCAGAAAATTACTAAATAATTTTCTTGTAACTGTAAAAACCGTTAATAATTTATCGCAACCAATAATTTCTGATGATTTTGTTAATAAGATTTTCTTAAAAATTGATGAAGCACAAATTCATCCAACTTTTGAGGAACTTTCTATATATTATGATAATGAGCTTGATGAATTTTCATTTTACAAAATAGATAAGCATGTAAATTCCTGTGAAAGTTGCCAGGTTGTTTTATCTGGTCTTAAAAATATTACTGATTCTGCTTTAATTTCTGATAGTTTAAATGTATCTGCTAATTTTATGGATAATTTATTCAATAAAATTGACTCATTAAATTCTGAACAACATAAAGAAGAAAATTTTATCCCTTCTGCAAACTTTCTTGATAATATTTTTGAAAAAATTGAATCAAGGTCTTCTGACGAAAATAGCTTATGTATTTCATCAGAAGATATTTCTGCTTTTATAGACAATGAGCTTACCAATATAGAAAAGTCTGATATTGAAGAACATTTGTCTCAATGTGCAAAATGCAGTAGTAAATTAAATAATTTTAAAGTATCCAGAGAGTCTGTCTTAAATCTTGAAAAATACCCTGTTCCTTTTGATTTTTCAAGAAAAGTTATTAAGAGTATTGATGAGCTGGAAACCTCCAAAATTAAAACTCCCCACAAAGTGGGACCCCTGTTTTTGGAAATACCAAAAATGATTCCCCGCAAGGCAGGGCCCCTGTTTTTGGAAATACCAAAAATGATTCCCCGCAAGGCAGGGCCCCTGTTTTTGGAAATACCAAAAATTAAGTTTATTCCTTATTTAAAAAAATCCGCCCATAAAATTACTATGGTTGCTGGAATAGTTATTGTTGGTATTCTGGTAACAATGTCTAACCCATTTATGGAAACACAGCAAACAAAGATTACAGTAAAATCTGAAGATTTACTCTTTTCGTCAGGCTCAAGCTTTGGTGCTGATTCATTTGAAGTCTTATCTGACGGAGCAAAAGATGACTCATTACAAATACAGGATATAGGTTTGTAAATGAAAATAATCAACATTTTAGTTTTTATCCCGGTTTTTCTGATTAGCCTTATTGGGCCATGTTTTGCTGATGATGGTTCTGACAGAAAGCTCCCGCGTCCTCCTGTTGAATCTTCAGGCTCAATGATTATTAATTGGCAAATGCTTAATTTAAGCCCATCTCAAAGAGAAAGAATAAGATTATTGAGGGTAGAGTTTCAGAAAACTTCTGTAAAATTAAGAGCAGAGATGGATCTAAAACAAATTGATATTGAAAAACTCCTGGTCTCTCCTACATCTGATCCTGATGAGATAAGAAAATTATTGAAAGAAAGATTGTCTCTGGAAGCAAAATTAAGAATTGATGCTTTAGATAATTTTCTGGCAATAAAATCTCTTTTAACTTCAGAACAACTAGCAAAGCTTTCCAGAGCCGTAAATTTGAGATAAAATATATAGGAACAGTCTGGGCAGTAATGATTGCTAATAAACTAGGTACTGCATTCCCTTTGGTCCCTGTTCTCTACATAAGTGGTAGCAGAGTTGCTGAAGACACATTATTATTTTTATTTTTCTTGAATATGCTCAAAAGAAAATTAATATTTTTTATGGCGTTTATATTTACAGGTTGTACTTCATATAGTCCACCAGCTCCTGTTATTGAAGATGTAAATTTTCCTGATTTAAAAGGTGTTCCTGCCACTCAGTCAAAAATCCCGGTCACTAATTTTAGTAGCCAACTAAAAAGTAATGCTCTTAACCTTGATAAAGATGAAATAAGTTTATTAAAAACTTATACCGAAACAAAACCCGTTGGTACATGGGCCACTTCCGATAATTTAACCTCTAAAAAAACTCTGGAAAATAATTTTCAGAATCTTAGGCATACTTTTGGCTTAAATGGTCCTGTCACAGAAAAAGAATATATGGTAAAAGCAATTGCTTTTGCAACATCGAACAATTTTTATGCAAAATTTTATTTTGATTCTCAATATTTTCAGAAAAAACATAAAATACTTGTCATAAAATGGGATGCACAAACTAAAGAATTTATTATAATTCATATCAATGGAAGGATTTCTAATTATCAGTTAACTGAAAGTATAGGCCTTCCAAGATATATTTCTATCCCAGAGAATTTATAAATGGAAAAAGATTCTTTTGTTAATGAAAGTAACTCAGACGATTCAAATGATAAAATTTCAGATTTAATGACTTCTTTGCAAAGCTTACATATTTTTAAAAACCTTGAAAAAGAAGAGATACTGGAAATATTAAAAATATCTCAAATAAAGAAATATGAAGAACACCAGACTATTTTTAATGAAGGAGATGAAGGAGAAAATACTCTGTTTGTCATTATTGAGGGTAGAGTAGAAATAATTTCTGAGTCATTAAAAACAAAATCAAAGATTTCTTTATTTGCTGCTGGTAAGGGTCTTACTTTCGGCGAAATGTCATTTTTGGATGCACAACCCCGCTCAGCTACAATCAGAACTATTGAAAAAACTGAAGTTTTTGTAATTAACAGGAAATATTTTGATTTATTAATGGAACAAAAGCCAAAGGTTTCTGCAAAGTTTCTGATGGGGTTGGCCGATATTTTAAGTCGCAGGCTTAGAGCAACAGATCAAAGATTAAAATATTCTATATAGAGTTATTCTAAAGTAAATATTAATAAAAAATTTTTAATTTTTTACATAAATAATCATACATTTTGAAAAATCCTAGTATAGTAGTAATTAAAAAGCTTGTATAATTTAGGAAAAAATCTTTTTACAATAAACTAACTAATATATAATATATTAGCTTTTATTGAAATTTTTAATATTTTGTATATAATCAGGTGGAAAGTAATGGATCCAACTATAGAAGGTTTATCATCTAATATTGCACAGTGTTATCAGGCTCTGAAAGAAGTTACCTGTGTTGAAGATGTTTATGATATTGTTGATTTTCTTTCAGAAGAAACAAAAACAACTTATGAGCATATTGTTTGTAAAGTAGGTTGTTCTGATTGTTGTAAAGGTCTACATCCCCCATATATTACTGCTGCTGAATGGGAATATATTCTTTATTATTTAAATGATTTACCAAAAGCTGTGCAGGATGAAATTATCAGAAGGGCACGCTGGTTTTCTCAGGAATATAGAGATGCTCTTTTACTTCAGCAGGATCTGATAAGTGGTAAAATGCAATCACAACAGGAAGTAGAGCAAGCTTATAAAACTTTGTCTAAGTCTCTTTCAAATTCAAGCTGCCCATTTCTGGTAATAGATCGCTGTGGTGTTTATCCGGTACGCCCTGCAAAATGCCGAGCACATGGTAATTATCTGGTTCAGGTTGGTGAAAAGATTCGTGTTCATACCTGTCTTCCTCAGGTTAATGAATGGGAAGATTATATTAATGAGCAGCAGAGCAGAAGCTTAACATTACCCTTATGGAATGTCTATGAAAAAGTAATTACTATTTTGAATCCACCTGGAACATTAGTTGCGTCAATACCTGTATGGCTAATTTGTCATATCAAAAATGACAAGATTGTTGACGAATTAAATCCAAGTCCTGAAATTACACTCTAAATAGTGGACAGAGTAAAATTATTACAGGAAAAAGTTGATTTAATAAAAAATATTCCCGTTCAGGTTAGTAAAGTAACATCACTTACTGAGCTTTATCAGTTTATAGATAGTGTAAATGATGGTGTAAAAATGTTTTACCCTCATATTACCTGTAAGGATCGTTGTTTTTTATGTTGCCAACACTCAAATATTCCAACAGCAACTGCTCTTGAATGGGAATATCTTTATGAATTTATTCTTAATTCGTCTGAAGAATTTAAAAATGAACTTATTGATACTACTAAAAAACTTTTTTCTACTCATTCTTCTGAGCTAAAGAGGATACATTTTGCTTTAAATAGTTCAGATGATCAATTTAAATTAAACGAGTTATATGATACCTTACCTAATTTTAAAGGGAAATCATGCATCTTTCTTAAAGAGGGTTCATGTAGTGTTTATAATTCCAGACCAGGAAAATGTCGGACACAGGGCTATTCACTGATGCAGTTTGGGCCAAATATCCAGTTTCAAACATGCCTTCCTGAGATGATAAAACTGGAGGAGCTTTTGCAAAAACAGGGTAGCAGAAAGGTTCTGATGCCAATCTGGAATGATTATGAAAAACAAATTCAAGCAATTGCAAAAATGGATAAAAATATTTCGTCAGTTTTACCAGTTTGGGTTTATAGCCATATAGAAGATAATAAACTTATTCCAAAGGTAAATTTAAAACCAGATTTTGAAAATATTTTAAAAAATATAATATAGATAAAAATGAGTGTTTTTCAGTACCCTGCACTAAGTGATAACTATAACTGGATAATAATATGCAACGAAACTGGTAAATGTGCTGGTGTTGATATTTATGATCCTGAACCACTGTTTAAATATACTCAAGAACATGATTTAGAATTGATCTCTGTCTTAAATACCCATCACCACTTCGATCATGTAGGAGGTAATGAGCAGATTTCCAAAAAATATAAAAATATAATATTTTATGGTTCAAAATATGATTATGAAAATAAAAGAATTGCCTGCCAAAATGAATCTTTATCTGAAGGCAACTCTTTTAACATAGGTAAAATAAATATTTCGGTTCTGGATATACCTGGCCATACTTTAGGCCATATCTGTTATTATAATGATGATTTTGCATTTGTTGGTGATACTTTATTTGCTTCCGGTTGTGGAAAGCTATTTGAAGGAACCGCACAGCAAATGTTTATTTCGCATAATAAACTGATAAATAACTTAAACCATTCTAAACCTGTTTATTGTGGCCATGAATATACCCTTTCAAATCTTAAATTTGCCTGTTCATTAAATGATGAATATTTCAGAGTATATTTCAACAAAATTGCTTCATTAAGAGAGCAAAAGGAAATGACTGTACCAACAAACCTGGAAACTGAATTAAAATTTAATCCATTTTTGATGGTTAGAAATGAAAAATTTAAAAATGACATTTTTAATATGAGCAATTTAAACTCCGAAGAGGCATTTGCGACTTTAAGAAAAAAGAAAGATAGTTTTTGAAATAATACAGCTCATTTTTTGTCTAACAAAAAATGAGCTGTATATCTTTTAATTTTCGGAAATCATTTTATGCAGGTTCTTTAGACCTTCGTTATCTGGTTCTATTTTTAAAGCTTTATCAATATTTTCAAGAGCTAACTCTTTCTCACCTTTTTCCATAAATCCTATACCCAAAGCATAATAAACGTAACCATTATTAGGCTCTATTTCTTTAATTTTTTCAAAAGTCTCTATTGCTTTATCAAGCTGTTTGGAACTTAATAACATATTTCCAAGTTGAATGTAAGCTCTTGAATCATTTGGAAATAGATTAATAACTCTGTTTAATCTTTCCTCAGCATCATTTAATTTTCCTACGGCCTGTTCAATATTTGCCATATAAAGATTAGCCTGGTGATCTTCGGGAGATTTTTTGAGAACTTCTTCAAGACAATTTCTTGCCTGTACTACCTGGCCTATTTGTAAATAAATCAAACTTAGCTTTATTTTGTCCTCATTTTCTTTGGAAGCTTTTTTTGCTGTTGCCAGATCACTTAAAGCATCTATTGTTTTATTCTGTACAAGGCGGGCAACTGCTCTTCCCATATAAGCTTGTATTTCTTCAGGTAAAACTTCAACTATAGCCGAATATACAGATTCAGCTGCGGGGAAATATTTTTCATCCTCAAGAGCTTTAGCTATACCATACCAGTTCTTTTTAACAGTTTCAGGTGAATGAATAGTTGATTGTAGTTTAACTGCCTGTTCAAACTGATTTGTTTTTAAATATAAATTTGAGAGATAAGTAATAACTTCATTTCGTGATTTATTTTCTACAAGTTCCAAAATTTCTTTACAAACTTCAATTGCTTTATCATAATCATTTAATTCAACAAATAATTTGGCAAGAGATAACTTGTAATTTGGATAGTCAAAATTACCTTTTGATTCTTCGAGTGCCCTATTAAGATATTTTAGAGTATTTTCACGATCATTTAGCTCAAAATAAACATTTGCATAAAGGTAAAGAGCAAAATAATAGATGGCATGTTCAGCTATTAGCCTGAAATATTCTACTTCTTTTACATTATAAACTTCAACAGATTTATCTAAAAACTCAAGTGCTTTACCATAATTTTTGCTGTAAAACTCTACAATGGCACAATAATACCAGTATTCATAAATGCTTTTTAGATTAGGGCATTCATCTTTTGCAACATTTACCAAATCTTCCAGTTCTTTTATTCTGTCTAAAGATGTTAAAGTATTCATTAATCTTAGATAAGAATAAACTGCGAATGAAGGCATTTGTGCTTCATTTTTAAGCTGATCAATGGATTGTCGTAAATATTTTACAGCATCATCCATTTTTCCCAGATCTACCTGGGAAATACCGATGTAATAGTTAATGAAACTTTTATATGCTTCAGGTGCTTTATCATCTTTGATAATACTTTCAAGTATTGGAAGATTTCTGCCAGTAATTTTAGCTTCAGAACCTGGTTTATAACCATGGTGTATTATGCTTACATCATTATCCGAGATATTTATAAATCCTGATGAAGGGGCTATAAATTCGTGAATTCGTCCAATAAACCGGGCTTGTGGACTGTTTTTGAACATTCGGACCATATAGTTTTCATGAAGTATATTATCATTTAGACCAAGATTCTTAATCCTTAACTGATAATAAATATCACTACCTATATCAACAAGAAAAGCCCTTATTTTTTCTTTTGATATTTCACTAATTTCTTCATCTGCATCAAGGATTAATACCCAGTCACCTGTTGCATGTTTTATTGACTCGTTTCTGGCCGCGGAAAAATCATCATTCCACTCATAATTATAGACTTTTGCATCATATTTTTTAGCAATTTCGACAGTATCATCAGTAGAACCAGTATCAACAACTATAATTTCGTCTACTACACCATCTACGCTTTCAAGACATCTGGCAAGATGTTTACTTTCATTTTTTACAATCATACATAGGCTTAGTTTTTGATCTGGATTTAGTTTAGGACTTTTTCTCTTTTCAACTGTTTTTAAGAGTTTTTTAAGATCCTTTTTTGTTTTCGTAGCCACGTAATCTCTCCCTATTGGAAATAAAAATCGTTTGAAATTTTAATATATTATAGTTAAATAGGTAAAGAATTTCACAATCAGCCTTTGGCTGAACAAGGGGCTTAAGTCCCTTGTTGTGAAAAACATTTTATTTAACCCTATAGATAATAATAACTCCACAAGTACTCTATGTTAAGGGCCTTTCCAAAAAGAGGTACTGACTATAAGAATATTTCATGAAACATAAATACTATAAATCTATTGGTTTTTAGACAGTTTCAGACTTTTTGAGCAGCCATCCAATTTAGATGCAAAAATTTATTATCTGATAAGCTCTATTAAAAAGTATATTATCTTTTTAAGTAAAAAATTGGGTTATTTTAAAATAAATTTCTATAAGTTTATATTAAGTTTCATTTCACTGTCAAATAAATTACGATTTGAGACTTATGGGTAATGCCTATACAAGATATTTATTTCGGTACTCCGAAACAGGGACCCTTTGGGAGTTATTTATTTGAACGGATAAACTTTTTTAAAAGTAAAAAACTATTTCTGACCTGATAATTTAAAACAGAAGCTGCTTTAACTTCAGGATTGGTATCATACGAAAGAGCATCTGCTCTTGAACTGCTTAGGTTTGGGTTTGATGCTGCCCCTGCTTTAACTTGCGGATTTGTATCATAAGACAATGAATCTATGCGTGAACTGCTAAGGCTTGGATTAGCCGCTGCTGCCGCTTTTATATCAGGGTTAGTGTCATATGAAAGTGAGTCTATTCTTGAACTACTTAATTTAGGGTTGATAGCCGCTGCTGCTTTAATTGCAGGATTGCTGTCGTAAGAAAGAGCATTTATCCTTGAGCTATTAAGATTTGGATTAGAGGCAGCTGCCGCTTTAACTTGCGGATTTGTATCAAATGATAAAGAATCTATACGTGAACTGCTAAGACTTGGATTTGCTGCGGCAGCTGCCTTAACTTCAGGGTTACTATCATAAGATAAAGAATCAATACGTGAACTACTTAGTTTAGGGTTTATAGCTGCAGCAGCTTTTACATCGGGATTACCATCATAGGAAAGTGAATCTATTCTTGAACTGCTTAAATTAGGATTCATCGCAGCAGCAGCCTTTATAACAAGACTGCCATCATAAGATAAGGAATCAATACGTGAACTGCTTAAACTAGGATTGAGCGCAGCTGACGCTTTTATCATAATACTACCATCATAAGACAATGAATCTATGCGTGAACTGCTTAAATTAGGATTGGATGCAGCAGTAGCTTTTACTGCAACATTACTATCATAAGATAAGGAATCTATGCGTGAACTGCTAAGAGAATTTTTACTTTTTATAGTAGCATTAGCTGAATAATTATTAATTACAGGAGTAGCAACGGAAACGTCACCTGTAAGATTACTTTCTGTGCTACATCCTGCTATGAGGGATGTTAAAAGCAGGGAAACTACAATTGAATAATATTTTTTCATCTCAATGTACCTAGTACCTATTATTTATAATTAAACCTGGAAAGCATCAGCTGCAACAGGTCCATTTGTTGATTCAATATTTATTTTTGTCTGGAATACAAGTTCCTGACCAACATACACTTCATCTGCAATTATTAAAAATGTTTTTGCATCAAGAGCAACATTTTCTTCGGTAACATCTTCATCTAATCCGGTACCTTTAACTTTTATCATATAAGCTTCTTTACCGTTAATGGTTGATTTACCTACAAGAGCTAATTCAGATTTTTTGTCTAAGGCTCTGGAAAGAATACCAACATGATCTAACTGGTCAAATCTCCAGTTTCTGTTTGTAGTCATTTTATTATCACTTAAAGCTAAAGTCATTGGGAACATTCCAAGTGCTCCAGCTGCTTTGGCTGTAGCTTTGTCACTTCCATCTTTCCAAACAAGTTTTGCACCAACAACCATTGAAATGCTATGTTTTATTACATTAAAGGATTCACTTCTTGGTGCTTGAAAAGTAAATTTAAATTCAGCAGTTGTTAGAGCTGAACTGCCAGGAGCTGTTTTATCATTTCTTTTGCTAAAAACGGTTATGTTAGATGTCATTGATTTAATTCCATCATATGCTGACTTTGATTTAAGGATTAATTTTTGGGCAACTGATAAACTGGCAGTTGCAGAGGTTGTAGCTGCTACAGGGGCTACTGCTGTTTTTGTAGTAGCGGTTGCTGGTGTCTTTGCTGTTGTAGTTTTCTTAGTTGTAGTTTTCTTTGTGGTTGTTGCTTTTTTAGTAGTTGTTTTAACAGGTGCTTCTTCAGCAACTAATGGTTGTGACACAAGTGTTGTATCTGCTGCTTGTAGAGGTGCTGCCTGTATTTGTTGTGAAGCATCATAACCAGCTAATTGAGGAGGGGTTGTTGGAGCTTCATTTCCACCACAGGCTGTTAATGTACCTGCTGTAACTAATGATGTAAGAACTAAACTTACTAACTTTTTGTTCATAAAAACACCTTCTCCTAAAAATCTCTAATCTCTTAGGTTAGTTATCTGGATTATCAGGAAAAACATTCTTATGATTAGACTAAGTATGAACTAATATAAAATTAATTTTTGGTAAATTAGTACTTAACTTTCTTTGAGCTTTAATTTAAGGATATTGAAATAATATTTTACACAGGAATCATAAAAGAAAAAGTACTACCCTTACCAATATGTGATTCAACCCATATTTTACCATTATGCCTTTCTATAATTTTGCGGCAAAGTGCTAACCCCAGGCCCTCACCTTTGTAGTATTTTCTTGTATGTAGACGTTGGAATATTTTAAATATTCTTTCAAAATAATCTTTTTCAATGCCAATACCATTATCACTGACTGAAAAAATCCAGCTATTTTGATCTTTTACAGCAGAAATATTAATTACTGGTAATTCGCTGCTACGATATTTTATCGCATTGGAAATAAGGTTTTGAAATAAACGAATCATTTGATTTTCATCAGCTTTAATTGTAGGCAGATTGATAAAATTAACTTTAGCTCCATTTTCTTCAACGGTTAGCCTAAGGTTTGAAATAGCAATGTTAACTATCTCATTAAAATTTATTAATTCCAGATTTTTATCTCTGATGTCAATCCGTGAATATTCAAGTAAACCATGAAGCATAGATTGCATCCTGGTAGCTCCTTCTACGATATATTCAATAAAATCTTTACCATCCTGATCAAAATAACCTTTATATTTTTTTTCCAGTAACTGAACAAAACTTGAAACCATTCTGAGAGGTTCCTGTAAATCATGGGATACAATATAGGCAAATTGCTGAAGCTCTTCATTTGAGCGTTTTAATTCAAGTTTTTGTTTAGAAAGCTCTTCTTCGGCAATTTTCCTTTTGGTTATATCATGTGATACATAAAGTAAATGGGAACATTGCCCATTTTCATCAAAAATAGGGGTTAGGGTTACTTCTGCATAAAACTTACCCATTTCAGGAAGATCAAAACCTTCTTCATAGCGGATAGTTTGTCCGCAATCTACAGCTTCCTTATATTTATTTAGAACAAAATTTACCAATTCTTTATTAAAACCATAAATATCATACATTACCTGATCTATGGGTTTACCAAGCAATTCTTTTTCTGAAACATTGATATTATAAAGTTTTAAAGCGTTAAGATAAGATGTATTTACAGAGACACCTCTGAAACAATAATCAGGTTCTACACTAAACAAAAACATTAAATCAGAAGTCGTATTATAGGCAAGTGAAAGATGCCCATCCTGTGAGATAGTTTTTTTTTGATTTTTATCTTTATTAGTCATTTTAAATATTTGAGAAACTTTTCCCAATAAAATTAAATTTACTTATAAATCAAATGTTAGCTTATTTATTTAATAAGTATGCGGTTTAAAAATTTAAAATTAAATACTAAAATGAAATAATATTTTTTATTTTTGTTTAAGCATAATTTATGAAAGATTATAATTTTCCCAATTTGAGTGAGCCTTATGATTCAGCATTAAAAGAAGCTGTCAGATATATATCTGGCAGATTTGAATTGTTAGGAATTATGGTAACAGGAAGTATTATCAGAAGAATGGCTCATAAAAACAGTGATTTTGATATATTTGTAATTCATAATAATAATTTTCGCCAAAGAATTCAAAAATTTTTTAAAGGTATTCCTGCTGAGATATTTGTAAATCCCCCAGTCCAGATAGAAAAATATTATAAAAGTGCTTTTGAATCAGGTAAGCCTGATACCCAACATATGTTTGCCACTGGATTTATAATTTTTGACAAAGAGAACTTAATAAGAGATTTACAGGAAAAAGGAAAAGAATATTTAAGAAGAAATCCTGAACCTTCGAAAATAAAATTAACTCAATTACGCTATCAGGTTGCAGATATATATGAAAATGCAGTAGACATGTCTGAAATAGATTTACCTACCTCAATGATGCTATTAAGTCAGTCTGTATATTTTGCCCTTCAGTACAGATTCTGGCTGGAAAATATGTGGCTTCCAAGGCATAAGGAACTTTTATCTGCAATAGACAAAATTGATAGTAAATTAGGAAAGCTGGCAAATGATTTTTTTGGTGATACTGATTATCACGAAAAGTTTTTAACAGCAGAAAAGATTATGGAAATTACCATAAAAACCTTCGGTTTTTTTGAGTGGGAATCTGTTGAAGAAAAGTGTTAGCATTTTCAGCAGGGGGCTGTCCAAAAAGAGGGCTTGATTAATCAAGCCACTACGTTAAATCAATATTGTAGGGATTTGATTGATTAAATCCAGGGCTTTTTGGACAGCCTCCTACAATGCTCTTTTTAGAAATCCATAGATGCTTCTTCTACAATTTTTTCAACAAACTGTGTAAGCTTAACCATACCAAGATCTCCATCTTTCTGATGCCTTACTCCTATTGATTCTGATTCTGATTCCTTATCGCCTATTACCAGCATATAAGGAATTTTTTGCAGTTGGGCAGCTCTGATTTTGTAATTCATGGTTTCATTACTATCATTAACTTCAACTCTTATTCCCTTTTCTGTAAGAGCTTTGGCAACACTTTTGCAATAATCTACGTGCCTGTCGGAAATATTAATTACTACACATTGTACGGGGGCCAACCACAGAGGAAAATGCCCCGCATAATGCTCGATTAATATTCCGATAAATCTTTCCAGGCTGCCATACATTGCCCGATGAATTACAATCGGATGCTTAAATTCATTGTTTCTGTCAACATATGTAAGCTCGAAACGTCTTGGAAGCTGGAAGTCTAGCTGTGTGGTCGCTGTCTGGAATTCTCTGCCAAGAGCATCATAGACGATATAATCTATTTTGGGGCCGTAAAATGCTCCGTCACCATGATTTATCTTAAATTCAAATCCATTTTCTGTTATTACTTCCTCAAGCAGTTTTTCTGCCATATCCCATAGCTCTGGTTCACCCAGAAACTTTTCAGGACGTGTTGCAAGGGCAACTTTAAAAGTCATACCTAAAACGGAATAAATTCTTTTGATCATTGTAAGAATGCCGTTAATTTCCTGTTTTAAATTTTCTTCTGTTACAAAAAGATGAGCATCATCCTGAGAAAACATTCTAACTCTGGTTAAACCAGATAAAGCACCAGAAAGTTCATTTCGATGTAAAATACCCTGATCATGAACCCTTAAAGGTAAATCCCTGTAACTTCTGAGCTGGCTCTTAAAAATCAGCATATGAGAAGGGCAGTTCATTGGTTTAAGGCTATATGTTTGTTCTTCACTTTCAAAGTTAAACATATCTTCTTTAAAATGATCCCAATGCCCTGAAGTTTCCCAAAGCTCCTTTTTAAAAAGCTGTGGAGTTCTGACTTCTACATAACCGTTTCTGAAATTATATTCCCTGATTTTAGTAGCCAGAATCTGAAACATTGTATTACCTTTGGGAAGCCAGAAAGGACATCCTGGGGAATATGGATGGAAAAAGAATAACTCAAGTTCCTTTCCGAGCTTGCGGTGATCCCTTTTCTTAGCCTCTTCAAGCTGGTACAGGTATTTATCCAGGTCTTCCCGGGCTTTAAAGGCTGTACCGTAAATACGCTGAAGAACAGGGTTTTTATCATCACCTCTCCAGTAAGCCCCTGAAAATTTTAGAAGTTTAAAATTTTTGCATTGCTTGGTATAGCGGACATGAGGCCCAGCACACAGGTCTGTAAAATCCCCTTCTTTATAAATTGAAACTTTTTCATCCTGAATACCATCAATAATTTCTATTTTGAAAGTTTGGTTATGCTCGCCAAACCATTTTTTTGCAGTTTCTTTATCCCATTCTTCCCTGATAAATCCATTATTTGATTTGACGATTTCTTTCATTTTCTTTTCGATTTCAACCAGATCTTCATCAGTCAGTGGCCTTGGCAGATCCATATCATAATAAAAACCGTCTTTTATTACCGGGCCGATAGCAAATTTTGCTTCGGGAAATATTTCCTGAACAGCGTGAGCCATGATATGAGCTGCCGAATGTCTAATGCAATGCAATTCATATTCTGGATCATTATTATCTATTTTATTCTCATCCATACAAGCGTTTCCTTAGTTTTACGATTAATCAAAGTTAAATTATAGCATTAGTTGGCAGATTTTTTCTCTTTGTTTAAATAAGATTACGGCAGTTTTTACTAGTGATGTTTAT
>CAYRDV010000008.1:6183-38035 GCA_964422885.1 uncultured Candidatus Sericytochromatia bacterium | reverse complement strand
GAGGTTGGCGTGAGCCTCTTAAAATACCTCGGACTTCTAGTCCGGGGAAAATTTAATTTTAATATTTCTTAACCTCGTTTGTCAACTTATTTTTTTTGCATACTCATAATGAAAATTATTTTTAAATTTTTCTTCCATATTTCTAAACAAAGATTCAATATTAATCAGAGCTAAATTTTTTTCCAGAAAAAATGAGGCATAACCAGGATGGCAGTTATATATAGCGGATAAAAAATAAACAGTTTTAGTTTTAAAGTCAATATTAAAACAATCAGTTAAAGTATTATCCATTAATTCAAGAATGGGTATCAGTTTATAATCTTTTTCTTTAGCTGTGTTCAGATAATGAATAATTAGCTCGGTATTTAAATTACCGCTTCCTCTGCCAATACCAAAAACAGAACAATCTATCATAATATCACGGTTAAAAACACTACCTATAAGCTGGAGGGAATTGGCAAAAGCTAATTGCAGATTATTATGTGGGTGAAATCCCAATTTTATTGATGGCTTTAAACTTGTATCAATCAGTTTTATAAAAAAATCTAACTCCTTATTAGAAATATTGCCAAAGCTGTCAACAATATAAAATGCCTGAACTGGCAAATCATTTATTATATTTATCATTTCCAGTAGTTCTTGTTTGGAATAAATAGATGTAATCATTGGCTGTAGGCAAAGGTCATAACCTTTAGCCAAAATATATTCAGCTTTTTTCAAAATATTTTTGTAATCTTTTTTATGGAATGCCAGTCTGAAGCCACTTAAATACTGGTTTTGTGAGTTTTTTTCGGGTAAATACAAATCTTCATTATCATCATAATCAATCATCAAAAACAGGTTAGCATTAAGCTTTTGTTCCGATTGTAATATTGCATTAAAAATATCTATTGATGAAAATTTACTTAAGTTTTCTTTAAAACTATTTATATCTAAATAACCACACTCAATATTTTCTATTTTGGCTGTGTTTAACTCTTTAATTATCTTAAGGATATTTTTATTTTTAAAGTTCCAGTTATTTATATACCCGCCATCTCTGAGAGTACAGTCCATTAGTTCAATCTGCATAAGTTTTTAAACAAAAAAATCCAGAATATTCTGGATTTTTCTCTAAGTTATTATTTTATCCTTGAAAGCCAGTCATTCAGCTTAAAATATGTCTCATGAGACGCATTTACTATTGGTTCTTCGATCTTATTTTCTTCGGAATATTTATTTATCAAATCACCAAAACTTTTCCACATTGGTCTCACTTCTTCAACATAGCTACTAAAAAAAGCAGTTCCGGTTTCTGGAGTAAAATTAAAAATTTCTTTTAATTTATTGGCAGTAAGCTGTCCCCCAAGAGTAGCACCTTCCAAAACATACATGCAACCAAGAGCCTGAGCAACATTTTTTATTTCGGGAAGGTCATTACATATTTCTATATTAGAAATTTCTTCATCTGAAGCCCCTAGTGCTTTCAAATCTTTTATCGCCAGGAAAGCTTTTCTTCTTCCTTCAATATTAAAATCAATATTTTTCCATTCTTCAGGGGCTTCAATTTTTTGTTCAAAAGGCTGATAAAAACCATAAAATGTTTTTAATACATTTTTATATTGTTCCAGAGTGATTGTTCCGTCAAATATATTATTCGCCCAGCTTGTAAAACCATCATGAAATCCCATGGTTTTTTCTCTTATCTTTGTAAGTATCATTTACATTCCCTTTTCACTTATTTGATGTAAGCATTCAGACTAAATAATATCATTAAAGTGTTAAAATATAATATTATGAAAAATCAAGTTTCTTTATATTTGCATATTCCTTTTTGTATAAAGCGTTGCACCTATTGTGATTTTATAACTCATACAGATAATACAAACGATTTTATAGAATCTTATGTAAAACAGATATGCCAGGAAATTGAATCTTATAAAGAACATTTTATATCTTTAAAAACGATATTTTTTGGTGGTGGTACACCCTCTGTTTTAAAAATTGAATCACTGGAACAGATTTTTAGCTCTATAAATTCGACATTTACTGTTGATAAAGGTATAGAAGCAACAATAGAAATTAATCCGGTAAATCTTAACCGCAGTAATCTTAAGAAATATCATAATCTTGGTATTAACCGTCTTAGTATGGGAGTGCAAACTTTTAACGAAGAGTTACTAAAAGTTATTAACCGAAATCATTTAGTAAGTGATATTTATAAAACCTATGAATCTGCAAGAGATTCAGGTTTTATAAATTTTAATATTGATCTTATTTTTGGTTTACCTTATCAAACTTTTTCAGATTGGAATGAAACTCTTGAAAAAGCAATAGCACTTAATTCTGAACATATCTCGCTTTATGGTTTGGATTTACATGATAATACACCTCTTTTTGCAGAGGTAGAGGCTGGTATAACTAAATTACCTGAAGAAGAAGAAACAATTAAAATGTTTGAATATGCCAGAGATTTTTTAAATAAATCAGGTTTTATTCATTATGAAATATCAAATTGGTGTAAAACAGGGTTTGAAGCAAAACATAACCTAGCTTATTGGAAAAACGATAATTATATAGGAGTAGGTGTAAGTGCTGCTTCTTATTATCAAAAACGTAGATACACTAATACCAAAGATCTAAACGAATATATGAAACAAAATAAATTCATTCCTGATAAAGAACCTCAGGGTTTTAAGGAAGATCTTGAAGAAACTGTTTTTATGAACCTCCGGCTTCTTGAAGAAGGCCTTGATATATACGAAATTAATAAGAGATTTGATATCGATTTTGAGTCTTATTATTATGAAGAGTTATTGGAATTAACAAAAGAAGAACTGGTTATTAAGACTGAAAACAAATTAAAGCTTACAGATAGAGCAATTTTTATTTCTAATGAAGTTTTTGAAAAATTTTTAAAATAATTTCATTCCAAAAATTCTTCCATAATTCGACATTTTTTATCAACTGTGCTATCTTCTTTCCTTACAACTACATTTGTTAGTGTAGAAAGCCCTTTTAGCATTGAATCCTTTTCATCCTGAGATAATTTTTCACAATTTTCCATTAATCTTTTCAGGTGTTTTTGCCTAATCAGACTAGTAATTTCTTTTCCTTTATCACTTAGCTCTACAATAACAACTCTTCGATCATCAGGATCATCATAACGATTAACAAGACCAGAATCAACAAGACGGTTTATCAGATTAGTAGCAGAAGCATATGATAGAGCAAGGTATATTGCTAAATCGCTCATTTTAAACTTTCCCATCCTGGAAATAACCCAAAGACATACAAATTGAGGCATTGAAAGTTTAAGCTCAGCTGCGTCCTGCACATGTTGCTCTTTCATACTTCGGAACAGGCTAATTAGCAGATGTTCTAATTCCCTTATATATGAAGGGTACTCTTCATCTATCATGATAAATTTGCCTCAAAAAAATTTAAATATCAATACCAATTGCTTTGTATAGTTTGACTCTGCTGATGTTCAAATCAAATTCAGCATTAACCAGATTTGATTGTGCCTGTGTTAAGGAAATCTGTGAATCTATTACATCAAGACTAATTCCGACTCCATTTTCATAACGAATTTTTGCAATACGAAGAGACTCATCTCCAAGGCTGATTCCTTCTTTGGCCAACAAAATCCTTTCTTTGGCTTCCTGAATATCCAATAATGCCTGCTTTACTTCTAATATTATACTCTGTTGTAACTGATCTATGGAAATTTGATCCTGAATTACACTATTTTGAGACTTTTGTACTTTAGCATAAGTAAGTAAACCATCAAAAACAGGCCAATTCATATTAATTCCATAATTAATATTCTGATTATTTACAGAATTGGCACTAACTACTGATGTATCCGAAAGATTATAGCTGACATTGGCAGAAACCATTGGCCAGCTTGCTCTGCTCTGAATAGTTGCTGCAATCTCATCCATTTCTTTTTTTATATTAAGTTGCCTAAGCTCACTACGTCCTTTGAGAGCGTCCTGAAAGATTTGGTTTTCATTTTGGATATTTACATCAGGCACTTTTGCTTCCAAATTTAATTCAATAGGGTAATCTATACTCCGTCCCATTGCAAGGTTTAATACTTTTTTTGACTTTTCATAACTGTTTAAGGCCTGACTTAACTGTAACTGGATATTAACTAACTGATTTGCTGCTCTTAATACTTCCAGCTTGATTCCTACACCAGCTTTTTCAAGTTTCTTTGCTTGTTCCAGATGGAGCTGGGCCTGTTTCAAAGATGATTTGTTAACCTGAACAAGTTGATAAGCTTTTAGAGAGTTGTAATAAGATGATGAAACATTTAAAACAACCTCTTGCCTTGATTGTCTGTAACCTTCATTGGCAAGTTCGACATTTATCGAAGCAAGTCTTACACCATCAATAATTCTGAAACCAGCAAACAGTACCTGGTTTACTGCGACCTGATTTCTAAAAGTATTTACTCTGGCTGTTCCCAAAAAAGATGCAAATTGCGGGTTATTACCGAGACCAGCAGTTGGTGGAGGAGGATTTACCGGATCCTGGCGACCATAACTGGCGGTAATATTTAGTTGTGGTAGCCCCTGAGCCGCATTTTCTGTAATCTGATAATTTGCCAGTTTTATTTTTTCGCCTGATAATTTAAGACTATAGTTATTTTGAACAGCTGTATCTATTGCTTCAGATAAAGTAAGAAAAGAACTGTTTACTACCTTTTCTGCTGGTATTTTACCGGAAGATTTATTTTCTGCTGCATAAACTGGTATATTTAGTATAAAAATATTGGTTAGGAGAATTAGAAACAGATTCTTTTTTCTCATACTATTTAACCATTTTGGCTGGTGCACTAATATTCGCCATCTTAAACGGATCCAGTGATACACCAATGTTAAAAAAGTTTGAATCATCAAGAAAGTTAGAAAAACCAAAGAAAAACTGGTTGGTATAACTACCAGTCACATATATACCTGGTAAGGTTTCAACTTTTAAATTAATCCCTGCATCTAACATCCCATGATAGCCAAGGCTGCCTTTTGGAAGTTCGTCAAAACTTGTAAAAATCACAGGATAAAGGGTTGCATTACCATTGAGTATTATATTGTCATTTACAATATACCCTAATACTCCGGTAATACCAGGGCCCTGACGGGTTTGAGGGAAATCCATATAACTGCTGGTATAAGGAATCGGTTTATTTCCTGAACCGCCCCGGTTATCAGGCGTTACAAAATGTAAAAGATAACTAATTCCTCCGTAAAAATCCATTTTATCGGATAATTTAAATATTTTTCCCCCGCTAAGTTGAAACTGTGTTGTATCAAGATGATATGCTGGATTAAAATCAAAATTCTGGATATCTACCGGGTAACGGCTTCTAAAAACTTTAATGATTCCTAGCCACGATTCGAGCCTGATTTGCCCATTAACAGCAACTTCATTAATTGCCCAGCCACCTGAAGTAATTGCTCCAGTTTGAAATGAAGGAACTTTTAGTGCTTGATATCTAATCTGGTAAAGAGCTGAAAAATTACTGGATATTGGTCTTGTAGAATAATTAAAAAGGCTTGTGATATCTGTATGAGGTTCTGGTAAATTTTCATTTTCATATTTTACTGCTGGAAAAAGCACAACTTTTAGATCTTTGTCTCCAGGAACTACATTTATGCGTAAAGTTTCATACCCCTCTTTTACTATTGATAATCTATTCTCACCGCTTTTATCCAGAGTTATTGCAAAGCTCCCATTTTCAGTTGAAAGAACTGTATTAAGAGTATTTACCTGTTTAATATAGACATCTTTTACTCCACGATTTGATTTTGAATCAAAAACAGTTCCTGTTATAACTATCTTCTTTTCATTATCTATTTTAGTTTCAGCCATAGCAGAACTAAGCTGAATAAATTCATTTGCTCCAAAAACAATTAAGGTTGTTAATATTATAGGTATTATTTTTTTTCTCATTTTTTTTATTTCTTATCTGCCAAATGTTGCACTGTTACTTGCCTGCTCACTCTGATCAACGAAAATAATCGGAGTTCTTGAAACAAAAGTGGAAATTGATTTATCACCTGAATCGGTTAAATCAACTTTTACATAATATGTTCCAACTGGTTTCCCTTTTTTATCCCAGGTTATTTTATTTTCAAGCGAGCCACCAATTGATGTC
Source organism: uncultured Candidatus Sericytochromatia bacterium (assembly GCA_964422885.1). GTDB lineage: Bacteria > Cyanobacteriota > Sericytochromatia > UBA7694 > JACMQJ01 > CAYRDV01. The sequence continues at coordinate 31,890 of CAYRDV010000008.1, read as the reverse complement.
CATGGCCCATTTGTTCCAGGACCAAATGACCAGGCAAATACTGAGTTGGAAGGAATATCAAGATCAGCCATAATATCCACAGAAGAATCCTGGGTAATTTTAGCAACTTCTGGTTTTGTGGTAAATAAAGGGGTTAACTCATTTACAAATACTATTGGAGTTGGTGATGTAAAAGAAACAACTGACTGAGTATCTACATTTATTGCATCAACTTTAATAATGTAACTTCCCTCATTTGGGGGTCTCCATTTAAGAACATTGCTTTTTATATTTCCTGATATATTGCTGACTGGTTGAAATAAGTTTTGCCCTGATGCGCTGTATGACCAGTTAAATTGATAGTTTCTATTGATTGAACCTGGAATATCGGCTGTAAGGGTAACAAATTTTCCTCTTTTTATATTTCCGCCAAGGGGGTCTGTTTTAAAAACATTATTTGCTTCCGAAACAAAAACTATTGCTTTGGGAGAAATAAAGGTAGATACATTATTTGACTGCTTATCAACCACATCAATCTTGATATAAAAAGAACCGGATACAGGGGGAGTCCATTCCCCCTCTTTTGCTGTACCCGGTATAGACTGCCATGGTCCGTTGAGAGTCTGGCTATATGCCCAGCTATAGGTAGAATCACCATTAACCGGCACATTTGCCGAAACCTTTATTGAATCTCCTCTGATAATATTTCCTAATGAAGGAGTTGTCTGAATAATATTTTCATTTTCAGTAACAAAAACCAGCGCTTCAGTACTTGTATAGGTTGAAGTTTCCTGTGTATCTTTATTAAGAGCATCTACTTTAAGATAAAAGCTTCCTGAGTTATTTGGTGTCCAGTTTACTGTTTTACTATTTCCAGAAATCGTTAAAAATGGCCCTTGTGCGCCTTGGCTATAAGACCAGGTATAATCAAATTTTGTCGGGTCAGCATTAGGAATATTGATACTTAAAGAAGTTTGCTTTCCTCTTAAAACGGTTCCTGAGCTTGGTGAGACTGTTATTATATTATTGGCATCAGTTACAAAAACCTGTGAAACAGGTGAAATATATGTTGAGGAAATACCAGACGATTTATCGAGCATATCCAGTTTTATAAAATAATTCCCGACACTTCCGGGAGTCCATTCGACTATATCTGATGTACCACTTATTGGTAAAAATGGCCCAGAAGCACTGCTTCCATAAAACCAGTTAAAAATAAATTTATCCTTATCTTCATCGGACACATTAGCTTTCAGGTTTGTTTTTTCTCCCTTTATAACGGTGCCTGTTGCAGGGGTAACAAGAATTCCCGGTGTTTTAAGTTTTAAAACAGGTCCTGTTTTTAAGGTTACCAGATAGCTTTTCTGATTATTAACAATAAAAATTACATTAAATTTACCTTCACTATCTATTCTGACAGAACTTGCCAAAGAAAAGGATAAAGAGCCATCAGAACTTTTTGATACAGGTATTAATGTCTTACTGTTATCAAAGGTTATCTGAATATCATTGGCATTTTTAAGATCATCAGGTAATGAATTTAAAGATGGAACCCTGACAATCGAGCTTCCGGTTTGTGTTGCGGTAAGATTCGCCGAAACAGCAGGTATTTTGTCATTGTCAGCTCTTGTGGCATTAAAAGATATATCTGAATCACATCCGGTTATTGCCGAGCCAATTACTAAACTTGTAAATAATGCATACAGGCATTTGGCCTGCAATTTATTTTTTTTCATAAAATGTTACATCTTTCTAATATTTAGATTTTCTAAATATTCTACTTTAGTATTAATATAATTTTAAAACTGGATTTTGTCAAGATTTTTTGTCAATTCAAAAGGTGAATTTTTGATAAGGATTTAAAAAATAATTTATAACAAAACTATAATAAATACTTTTAATTAAACTACCTTTTCGCTAATATAATATTTGATAATGCATATATAATATTATCCATAAAAAAGATTATGTTATTAATTTTCAGAAATGTATATGAAAATCTTAATTGTCGATAATATTAAAGAAAATATCTTTTTTAAAGAATTATTGGAAAACAAAAATTTTCATATTGAAGTTGCTTTATCAAGTAAAGAAGCCTTAAAAAAAACTTCACTGGAAAATTATGATTTGTTTATTCTTGATATTCAGATGCAGGAAATTGATGTATTTAAGCTAGCAACTCAGCTTAAATATTCAAAAAAGAACAGCGATGTGCCAATAATCTTTTTAACTGCTAATAATGAGCCTGAAGATATTATAAAGGGTTTGAAAGTTGGAGCAATAGATTATTTAACTAAACCTGTAAATCCTGATTTATTAAGCTTAAAAATATCAAATTTAAGTAATTATTTACAGAAAAAATCAGAACTTGAAGAAATCAAAAGAAAATTAGAATTATTAAATAAATTAAAGGCTTCTGAATTAGTAAAATCTTTAGAAACGGAACATTCTGAAAAATTAAATAATATTGAAGCAGTTTTATCCAGGGCATCAAACCTGGAAAATATTGGCCTTCTTTCACGCAGTATAGGACATGATTTAAATAATGCCCTTTCGCCTGTTTTAATGGGAATTCACCTAATTAGAAAAAGTACTCCTGATGAAAAAATGATTAAAATTATTTCTATGGTAGAAGCCAGTGTAAATAAAGGGGTTAATATGATTAAACAGTTACTGGATTTTGGAAGAGGAGCAGTAATAGAAAAAAATAAAATAGATTTGAAAAATATAGTAAACGAAACTGTCGGAATTATTAAAGAATTACTCTCTAAAAGTATTAGTTTGCAGGTTAGTAACGGAGATGAAAGATATGAGGTTTTAGGAGACTCAATACAGTTAGTCCAAGTACTTAGGGAACTATGTCTGAATGCCAGAAATTCAATGCCTGAAGGAGGGTTAATATCAATTTCTTTAAGTAAGATAAGTATCCCCAAAATAAACGAAAATTTTAATAATGGAAAATATAATTGTATTTCTATTTCAGATACAGGTTTAGGAATGTCTTCTGAATTAATTGAAAAAATATTTGACCCATCTTTTATTATTAAAGAACTGGGTAAAGAGACAGGAACGGGTTTATCAACTGTATTTTCAATAATAAAAAGCCATAAAGGTTTTATCGATATAAATAGTAGAGTTGGTAATGGTACAGATTTTAAAATTTATTTACCAGAAGTTTTGCCTGAAGATATTTAAAGTTACTTAAAATATGCAGATTAATTTTTATAATGGAAATATTAGTTTAAATCAGATAATTTAGTGGTGAGAAATATGGATAAATTTAATATTCTACTGGTTGATGATGAAGAATTAAATCTTGATTTACTGGAAATGATTCTGGAAAGCCCAGAGCGGATAATTCTTAAAGCAAATTCCGGGAGAGATGCTTTGAATCTTCTTGGTGATAACAATATTGGTTTAATTATTTCTGATTTAAATATGCCAATAATGGATGGGTTTGAGCTATTAAGAAATTTAAAAAATGATCAAAAAAATAAGCTTATTCCGGTTATTATTTTAACCGGACAAGGAAAAAATGAAGATGAAGCTGTCAGGAGTATTACAGAAGGTGCTATTGACTTTGTTTACAAACCATTTAATCCTACTATTATCGAAGCAAAAGCTAATATTTTTGAACAACTTTTTTATCAAAAACAGGAATTAATTTTTGCTAAAGAAAAGGCCGAAAAAGCTAATAAAATGAAATCACAGTTTCTTGCAAATATGAGCCATGAATTACGGACACCAATGAACTCTATCCTTGGGTTTTCTGAGTTATTACATAGTAATAGCAAAGATTTAAAAGTAAAGGAATATAGCTCAATTATCAATAAAAACGGTAAAAGATTATTAAATCTGATCAATGATATTCTGGATCTTTCAAAAATTGAAGAAGGTAAGGTTACGATCAATAACTCACTATTTTCACTAAATATATTTGATAAAATTACTAATGATCTAAAACCTTTAATCGATAAAAAAGAGCTTGAATTAAATATAAATTATCGAAAAAATCTACCAAAAGAGATTTATTCTGATGAAAATCGTATTTATCAGGTTTTACTTAATTTAGCAAGTAATGCCGCTAAATTTACAGAAAAAGGTTATATTAATATTGATTTTAGTCTTTGTAATCGTAATTTTATTCAGGTAACCGTTACAGATAGTGGTTATGGCATAGAAGAAAAAGATCTGGAAAATATTTTTGAAGAATTTTATCAGGTTGAAGGAGAAACTCAAAAAATTAAAGGCTCAGGTCTGGGTTTACCTATTTCCAGAAAAATTGCAAAATTATTGGGAGGAGATATTAAAGTTAGCTCGGAACACGAAAAAGGGACAATTTTTACTTTTACTTTTAAATTAAATGATATTCCTGAAGAACTGCAATTATTTGAAAAAGATGAAAATTCTAAACCCTTAATTGATAAAGAAAAACTACAGGAAGAAGAAAATAGCAGTATAATTTTTAAAACAACAAAATCTGCACAGAGTATTTTAGTTGTTGAAGATGAAGAGTCAAATCGTTTACTGTTAAATGAATTTCTTAAGAATTATGATGTAATTTTTGTGAAAGATGGCCAGGAAGCAATAAATTATTGTCTTAATTCAAAACCAGCGATTATTCTGATGGATATTATGATGCCAAAAATGGATGGGGTTACAGCTTTAAGTAAATTAAAAGAGATAGAACATATAAGAGATATACCGGTGATTGCCTGTACTGCAAAAGCTATGGGTGGAGATAAAGAAGAACTTTTAAAACAAGGGTTTAATGATTATATTTCTAAACCATTTTCACTTGATGAAATCTCTAAAATTCTTTATTCCTTTGGAATTTATAATAATAAAAATTTTGAGAAAAATAAAAATGATAAACAAACATACATTAAGAAAGACTATACAAATATAATGCCCAATCTCCAAAAAATTGCCATGTATCGTTTTTTTGAAAGCAGTAAAATTCAAAAGGAGCTTGAAGAACTGATGAACCAGATAAAAGATAATACTCAGGAAGATATTTATGAATTAATTACACTATTAAAAAGTAGAAAAGAACATGAGTATCGTTCTTATTTAGCAAAAATGATTGATAATTAAAAAGGAGAAAAAATGAATAAACCTTTAGTTTTAGTTGTAGATGATAATGTTGATAATATAACAGTTTTAGAAGAACTGCTTAAAGAATTTGATTATGATTTTAATTCAATAACTGAGTCTACAGTAATCCTTGATGTTCTTGGATATCAAATGCCAGATCTGATCTTACTTGATTACTTTATGCCAGAACAGGATGGGCTTGAAACATTAAAAATACTCAAAAATCATACTAAATATTCAAAAATACCTGTAATTATCCTGACAGCAGATACAGACAAAGAAACATTAGCAAAATTTTTCAAAGAAGGGGCTGTTGATTTTTTACATAAACCAATTAATCATATTGAGTTAAAAGCAAGAATAGATTCAACTATCAAAATTTCCACTCTAAACAAGCAGCTGGAACAAAAAATGGCAATTATTGAAAAACAAAATGATCAAATTGATAAATTTACTAATCTGATTTTTAACGAATTAAATACTCCAATAGAAGTTATTGAGCAATTTGCCAAACAAATTGAAACATCTGAAGGTCTTAGCAGTGAGAAAATAAAAGAATATGGTGTAATAATCAGACGTACTACTGAAGGAATTTCACTCCAGGTTAAAAATTTATTGGATATTCTGGGTGTAATAAAAGGAAAAGATATTAGCCGTATTTAACATTCTTTGATAGGTATTAATGGATAAAAAAAGAGCCGCTTAATAGCGGCTCTTAGTCATATTTTAAATTAATCTGCAACTTTCCAGATTTTATCCAAAGTTGCCGGAGCTAGCTCCCTAAACTTTGCATAATCACTACCTGGTCCATCGCCAAGACCTTTAAGAGCAGCTCTCATTGTATCATCATCTTCAGTCCAGTCACTATCAACCTGATCGATATATTTCCTGATGTCTCCAATAGAAACCACACTACCCTGATCCTGCTTATTGTAGTTTTTAATCATACCTACCAGCAGTTTACCACCCACATCAGGCTCATCTGCCATAGTATCACCATCACTATGCTTACCTACTATAGCAAGCTGCTTATCTGAAAGATTTTCATGTCTTACCAGTTCAAAAGTGGTTTTCTTACCAGCTTTCTTAAGAAGATCGCTAACTTTACTTTCATTAACGTTATCTATATCAAGAACTCCTTTTACCACTTTTGCCTTATCACCTTTGTCAAGGCTATCAATATTGACAGCTACACCATCATTATAGGCTTTGGCAACTGTATTAAGGAGAACATTCTTTTCTCCTGAACTACCTTTTTTCTGAACAAACTTTGTCAGATCTTCAAGTTCATAACGGTTAAGGTGGCCAAGAGCTGCTCTTGAAACTTCACCGTTTATGATACCTCTTGCCATTGTAAGGGCCGCTTCCTGTTCACTACCTATTCTGTGAGAACCAATCGAAAACTTCATACCATTTACATAAGATTTTAGATCTACATTGAAATTACTAAAATCTTTAGGAGCGTCTTCTTTTTTAAGATAGAGTAAAGTTTTATCTTTTACTTCTTTATCAATATTAGCACTTTGGCTAAGATTTTGATAAATAGAACGGGCAATTGCAACGTTAAATTGATCACCTGAACTCATTTTGTCAAATTTAACATCTTTGGTAAGAAGTTTAATTGCTTCAGTCTGATCTTCAACTTTCATTTTAACAATTGCTTCATCAAGTAATCCCTGCTTAGCAACAAGCTGGAATAAACCTTTTGTTCCATCTTTATTTTCAAGGTTCCAGAAACCATTACCAATTACATCATGCAAACCTTCCCTTGTGGTAGGGAGATTAGAACGGTTCTTTTCCTTAAGCTTGGCTGCTTCAGAATGTCCGTCAATTGCTTTGGATAATTTATCTTTAAGAGCGCCATTTGGTAATTCCCCAAGAAGTTTAACTGCAAGCTCAGACTCATCTTTTGTCCAATCTTTTTTACCAATTAAGTTATTAATGGTATTAATTTTATTTCCGGCATCATCAAGTGTTTTCAAAGCCTGCTCTTTTGCAGCTTTCATATCATCCATGTCTTTTACTTTAGGGTATTTTTCCATGGTTGCGCCAACCTGAGTCTTGCCTTCATTTATTTTGCCAATATCACCAGTAGTTAAACCAGCAGTTACGGCATTTTTTACAACATCATTTAATTCACCAACCAAAGATGCTTTATCCTTCAGAATCTGTTGTTTTTCAAGCTCGGCTTGTTTCTGTTTTTCTATTTCATCAAGCTCTGCCTGAAGAGTGTTTATTGCACTATTAACTCTTCCCATTGCCTCTTTATTGGCATCCTGTACCTGTGGTATAGCCTGAAGCTTAGGACCAAGTTTATTAAATTCACTCTCAAGACCAGCTTTTGCATTTTTGAGAGAAGGCATATCTTTTGGATTAGCATTACCAAGGATATTATTTATATTATTAAAATATCCTTCAATTGCTGTTCTGTTCTGAAGATAATTTTGTACAGAATCAATTCTCTCAGATAAAGCAGCTTTCATTTTGTCAATTTCACCATCATTACCCAGATAATTAATCTGTGACTGAAGTTTGGTCAAACCTTCAATATTTTCAGTTTTATTTATTTGTGTTGCCATATAGGTTTTGGCACTGTAAAAGGTTTCAGGACCAAATTTATTATCCTGCTTTATAGCTCCTGTCATTTGCTGGAACTGTTTTACTGTACCCATCCCGAAAGCATCGAGAATTGGTTCCGCTTTTGCTTTTGGTAAAAATGGATTTACACCTGATGGAGCTGGTTTTTCACCGAAAGCAGAAGAGAAAGCATTATTAACCTGTTTATTGTAACCTGTCCAGTCTAAAAGTACTGGTGCTTTGGGTAAATCGGCCTGTGGTAAAGGAAAAGTAATAGGTGATTTGTTAAATCCGTAACCTTCCTGAGGAGCAGATAATTTTTCCTCAGACTGCTGAATAGCAGGTCCAGAAGCTGCAGCATCATATTGTGGGGCTTCTTCACTTGTTTCCTGAACAGGTGCTGTTGCCTGAACCGGAGCTTCAGTCTTAACCGGAGGCTCTGCCTGTACAGCATTTTCTGCTCCGGCAGATTCAGTACTAAAACTGAGTTTATTCAAAGGAACAGGTCCTTTGGTAACATCATTTTTTTCAACAAGATCTGACTTTAGAGTTTTTAAAAACGTTGCTTCATTAGTATCAAGCTCTGAATCTTCACCATTAGGAACCGCAGCATTAACTAGTTGCTTGTAATCGTCTAATGAAATACTCTTATCATTGGAAACTTTTTTCCATACATCTTGTAAACTATTAGGAATTTGCATACTTTCTCCTTACTAACCCTCAAAAACTATTAACAACAACCAACCATCAAGATTAGTTATACCCGTTTGAACAAAAATTAATCATAATAATCTTTCTTTTTCTAAGAAAAGCTGATCAACCCTTTCTTTAATATATAATATTTTTCCAAAAAACTAAAATATTACTATTATTATTTATACTTATCACAATTAATTTTTATTTCTTGCTACTTTTTTAATAAAAACATAACTATTTTTTAAACCATAGTTACTTGTAAGTTTCATTATTTTATTCTTACAAGTGGACTAGGTAATATTCCTTCACTTTTATAATTCTTTTCCTGATTGTCTATTCTGGTTCTCAAATGAAACAAGCCGTCTTTACTCACAGAACTCTGCCCTCTTCTTTGGTTTTCCCAGTATGAAACATCTATATTTTTTCCATTCAAACTGCCTTTAATCTGCAAATCACCATTATCATTTGAATTTCTTCCTGATCTCAGGTTATCGAATATTGAAATGCTTAGACCAGCAGGCCCGATAAGTTTTATGTCTCCATCCTTAGCAGGGTTTTCAGGATAATCCAGGGTATAAGCACCAATATTTAAGCCAACTTTACTGAGAATAATTTTTGCGGACTCAATCCTGGTAACGTCTTTAGGATCACCTATTATTTTAAAATCATTATCCTGAAAAGTGACAAATTTTGCACTTTTATTATCAAGCTTACTCATACCAAGTTGTTCTTTAAGGCCCATTTCTGTTTCAACAACTGCTTTAACAGCTGGCTGACCAATCGCTTTTTCAAAATCACTTAATGATTTTGCAAATTGTGAAGTAAGTTGCCCATCGGTAGGTACTCGGATCAGGCTTTTCTGAGTAGAGCCTTCATATATTTTGATCAAAGTATTCATTTTTTTCTGAAAATCGGAAACAGCTGTTGGATTATTTATGTCTATACCTGCTAAATCAATCTGAGCCTTTTCTGATTGAGGAGCCTTTTGGACTACAGGGGCTTCTTCTTTAACAGGTTGTTGAGGGGAATTAAGAGCTTTTCTCATTGCCTGTACCTGAGGATCATTACCTAACGAATCAAGCATTGCATTTAAACGCTCTACATTAGAATTTGCTTTCTCAATTTCATTTGCAACATATGCTTTTGCCATCGCATAAGTATTTGGGCCAAATTTTCCATCATCATTGGTACTTATTATCCGTTGGAGCTCAGAAATATCTGACGCACCAAAGGCAGCAAGTATTTTTCTTGCTGCCTGGGCACCAAGAACCGGTTTATCTCCTGTACCTAAAACCTGATTACCAAAGGCTGCTCTTAAAGCTTTTTTATTTTCTGTATTATTTGACGGTTCGTTACTAACTTGAGGACCTGCTTCTTCCTGCTGTCTAAGGCTTATTAAACCATTATTGTTTACCAGTCTGTTTTTTAATCCGCTAAGAAACTTGAATTCTGCCGTATCAATATCTGCATCATTACCATTAGGAGCAGCAGCATGAACAAGTACATTATAGTCTGCATTATTCATTTCACCTTTTTCTAATAATTTATCCCAAAAAGGTTTTAATGTTTGTGGAACTTTACCAAACCCGGGAGACTTAGCACTTTTTACTGGAGCTGGTTCTTCAGCAGAATTAATATTTATTGACTCCTTGGTAGAACCATCATTATTAATAAATTTCTGTCTTATATTTGTCAAAAAAGACTTCTCTGCTTGATCAAGTTCTTCAGGCTTATCGTTTGGAGCAGCTTCTTTTATAATAGAATCAAATTCATCAGCGGTTAATACAGTGTCATCTGTTACTTTTTTCCAGGCATCACTTAAACTATCAGGGACACCTGAAGACGAAGAAACACTTTTAGGCTCAGGAACAGCTAGTTCAAGTACACCACCATTTTCTTCAAGTTGCTGCTTCAGTGATGCAAGAAACTGAACTTCCTCATCATCATATTCACTATTTTGTTTTGTTGGCGCAGCCGCTTTATTTAATCTTTCAAAATCCGCGATAGTTATTTTTCCATCTTTACCAACTTGCTTCCAGGCTGCTTTTAGTGTTTCAGGAACTCCTTCAGTACTTACTTCAACCTGAGAGCTTGCTTGAGGTTTTGGTTTATTTGCCTTTGGCGGTTCAACAGCTAAAACTCCGTTATTTTCTTCGAGTTGCTGCTTCAGTGATGCCAGAAACTGAACTTCCTCATCATCATATTCTTTATTTTGCTTAGTTGGCGCGGCAGCATTATTTAATCTTTCAAAATCCTCGATAGTTATTTTTCCATCTTTGGCTATCTGATTCCATGTTGCTTTGAGAGTTGAAGGAATTCCATCATTCGCTGAGGTATTTTGTTCCTTAGCTTCAGTTTCGTCTACAAATGATATTATTCCACCATTTTTCTCTAATTGGGCTCTCATATTTGTTAAGAATTTAACTTCTTTATCATCATATTCTTTATTTTGTTTATGAGGTGCAGCAGCAATATTTAGTTTTTCAAAATCATCAATTGTGAGATTGCCATCTTTGGTTACCTGTTTCCAGGTAGCCTTTAAGGTTGCAGGTACCCCAATATCATTTGCTCCGTTATTAGCAACACTTGTATTTCCTTTTTTTCCTTTTTGAGCTTTTGGCGCCTCTCCTGCATTTTGTGTGTTCCACTCATTAATCGCACTATTTATCACATTTATTGCATCCTGATTAATTTTTTTAAGAACAGGAGCGTTTCTTAAATTTTCCGGTAATTTTGAAAACTCATTTTGTAAAGCCGTTTTTACCTGATTTAAAGATCTAATATCGGTAGAAACTGCACTACCTAATAAAGTATTTACATTTGCACTATACTGCTTGGCAATTTGGCTATTTTGAATTCTTTGCTCGATTATTTTCTGTAATGGTGCAAAATCAGGATCATCAGAAAGAGCATCAAGAATGTTTTTAACCTGGCTAAGTTGACTAAGATCCTGATCAGCAGCTCCAAGAACGCCATTAATAGTTTTAATAGGATCTTCACCTGGAATTGGTTTTGTCTGAGGTTTAGTATTAACCGGAGCTTCTTGTTTTGTTTCAACTTGTTCCTCACCATTTTCTTCAACATGCTCAGGCTCAGCTGAAACAGGTGGTGGTTCTACTACTTTTGGTTCTTTAGTAGTATTTACTTTGTTCCTTACTTCTGGTTCAGGTTCAGCTGAAATAGGAGGAGGCTCTACCGCTTTTGGTTCTTTGGAAGTATTTTCTTTTTTCCCAACAGCAGGCTGTTTTACTGTTTGAGGTTCTTCACTGGTTGGAGGTGGTTCTACAACTTTTGGCTCAGGGGTTATTATACCAACTATATTATCTTTAGAAGAAGTTATTAAGGCTTTTAAATTTCCCAAAAATTTTTGTTCATTTTCATCTAGTTCATTATCATCCCATGTAGGTGACGCAACATGAGCTAAAACCTGAAGATCTTCATGACTTACCTTGCCATCACCAATAACCTTGTTCCAGGCATCTTTAAGAGATTGAGGAACTTCACCAAAATCTTCAATTTTTACTTTTATCGGAGTCTTAGATGCAGGGGCAGGTTCATCTGCTAAACTTACCATTCCTACAGGAATACGGCCTTTTACTCCACCTTTTTTTTCCAGTTCAGATTTTAAGTTGGTAAGAAACAACTTTTCAGCAGCATCTATTTCTTTATCAAGCTTATTAGGAGCAGCTGCTTCTAACAGCTGTTCATAGTCTGCTTTTGTAAGGTCACCATCCTTAGTTACTTGTTTCCAGGTGGCTTCTAATGTTTTTGGGATATCCATTAGTTAACTTCTCCTAATAAAATTTTAATTAATCGGCAATCTTCCACATCTTATCAAGTGTTGATGGTGCTAAAACCTTAAACTTAGCATATTCACTATCAGGCCCATCACCCAATTGTCTGATTACTTTTGTCATTACATCATCATCATCATTCCAGTCATCGTCAATTTCACTAATGAATTTATTGATATCTTCAAGTGATACAGGGCCTTTTTGATCCTGAATATATGTCTTAATCATACCATGCAGTAACTTTACCGCAACATCAACGTTATCTGCCATATCATCACCATCTGTATGTTTTGCCAGAATACCAAGTTGCTTATCAGTTAAATCCTGATTTTTTACGGCATTAAATATAGAATCATTGCCTACTTTTTTAACCATCTCACTTAATTTACTTTCATTTGGCTTGTCTTCTGAAAGAACCTGTTTAATAATCTTAGATTTCTCATAACTTCTTAAATTATCAATGTTTACAGCATTTCCAGCGTTGTAGGCTTCAGTAATTTTGGATAAAAGTCTATTTTTTTCTTCAGGCATGCCTTTTTTATCAACAAGACCTACTAATGTATCAATTTCAGATTTACTAAATTTGCTGAGAACAGCTACAGGAACTTCTCCATTGATAATTCCTCTTGCCATTGTGAGGCCTGCTTCTTGTTCATTGGATATTGAGTATTTCATCCCTTTTGCATAAGAATCAAGGTCTATCTGGAAACTACTTAAATCTTTTGCTGGCTCCTTCTTTAATAATGGAAGAATTTTTTTGTTAATGTCATCGTCAACATTGGAACTCTTACTTAGGTTTTCATATATTTTTCTGGCAAGATTTAGATTAAATTCATCACTGGAGCTTTTGGCGCCATTTTTCATCCCAGAAGTAAGAACATTAATTGCTTCTTTCTGATCATCAGTATTCATTCTTCTCAAAGTTTCTTCAAGCAGATTTTGTTTTGCCAGTAACTGAAACAGAGCTTTTGTTCCATCTTTATTTTCTGCATTAAAGAACCCATTTCCTATAACATCGTGTAACCCTTTAACAGTAGTACCGGAATTGGAAATATTACTTTCCCGATTTCGGAGAGTAATATCATTATAAACTTTAGTTTTTTCTGCTAATTTTGTTTTTAATGCTCCATCAGGCAGATCTTTTATTAATTCCTGAGATTTACCTGCATCTTCTTTGTTCCAATCTTTTTTATTTACAAGCCCGTTTACACTATTTACCCGATCAATAGCAGCCTGTAATTTAGTATTAGCATTTGAACGGGCTGTATCTGTCGTTGGAACATCTTTAAGTGTTCCTGCTTTAGCTTTTTCCAGTATGTCTTTTATTTTCTGAAAAGTAGGATCATTTTCTAAAGAAGAATATTTTCCTAATAAATTTTCTATATCATTTTTGGCTTTGGTAAGTGAGGCCAGATTTCCTGTTTTTAAGGCTTCAGTTGCAGCACTATCAATAACGGTATTTATTTCGCTGATAAATGAGGATTTAGTCGCAGTGAATATTTTTTCCAGAGTACTCTTATATATAGTTTGTACATTTTCAGAGTTTCTAAGAGATTCAGGCAGATTATTTAATCCATTGGTAAGAAGTAATTTTGCTTTATCAAGGGCATCCGAATTACCATCTTTTGCATAAGTATCAACAGTGTTTAATATTGTCTGAGCTGAATCAAGATAAGTATTTAGAGCATCTTTTTCCTGTATACCTTTTACTTTACTATCAATTAACTTTGCATTTTCAGCAATAGCATTTGGATCATCACCAAAAACAACAGGTAAACGCTCTTTCAGCTCCTGGAGGTTTTTGATTCTTTCTGCATTGGCAGATGGTTTTTCAGCATTTTCTTTAGGTGCAACTTCAGGATTAGTAGCTTTTCCAGTTTCAGTTGGCTTATCATTTTTTGGAGCCTCAACAGGCTTATCATTTTGGGCAGGAGTTTCAGCTTTTTCTTCAATAAAAGAAAAAGTCTCTTTTGCTTTTCCTGGTTCAACGCTTAAAACTTTTCCATCCTTTGTCGCCTTAAATGCATCAAGGAAAGCCTTTTCCTCTGGATCAAGTTCTTTTGCTAAAATTGCGTCTATTTCTTTTGGATCTTTAATATTTGCAAGACCAGGGGCAGCAGCAAGGAGTAAATCCTGTGCATCTTTAAAATCAATTTTGCCATCTTTTGCTGCTTTTTCCCAAGCACCTTGTAAATTAGGGGGTATGTTAACCACTTGTCAGAGTCCTCACTACACATTTCATTTAACCTTAATATATTATATCTGTATCTTAGATTGCAAACTTGCTACAAAATTTCATATTTAAGTTTAATTTGTAATAAAAAAAATGTTAAACTTTTTTACGAAATGGATAAGAATAGTTTAATTTTCACTGAGAATATGAGAAATTTTTTTTCTATCATTTCCATCCTTTTAGCATTTAGCTATGGGTGTTTAGAAGATAAAAAAAGTTAAAAATACAAAAAATTTCAACTAATAATCTTTATTAATGCAAATGATTTTAAAACAGGAAATTATATTGCAGGATTAAAAAATGTTGAACCTTAATCATAAAAGATATTAAAAAACTTTTACGAATCATTTTTTTATATTTGTATCTTATTTTTTTATTATTATATTATTATTAAATTGGTTTATCTGTGGGGAAAAATATTTTAAAATCAGATCATAAACCAGGATTATATTTTAGGTACTTAAATTAACCTCAGGAGGTAAAATGCCAATATTAAGTGGTGTTAGTGGTAACGCTTTACAATCATTAACCGCAGTTGACTCATGGATTTCTACTTTGAATTCTACTGTATCAGGAGCTGCAAGAACAGGTTATAAAACGTCAAAAATCACTTTTGGTGGTGGTACAACAAGGATTGATAAACCATCTCAAAATGGACAATTAGGTATTCAGTTTGCCGAACAGGCTTTAAATGTAGGTTCTACCAATGTAGATTATTCTGAAGGGCAGGTTGTTGCTTCTACAGAGTTTACTCATCTGGCTATCAATGGAAATGAAAGTGCGTTTTTTGTTCTTACTGATGACGCTACAGGTACTTTCCCGGCTACTGCAAGATATTATCTGACAAGAGATGGTGAGTTTCACAGAGATATAAATGGCAGGATGGTAAGTCAGGATGGATTATTTCTGGTTGGAAGAGATAATGTGAATGCTGTGGCTTTGGCTAATCCTAATACTGCAAATCCTAATGATCCTGAGGCTGGTATGGCAACAATGATTGATGCTTTTAATAATAATACTCCTGGTTTGATGAGAGTTCAGACAACACTTGTTACTGATTTACAATCACTTAAATTTTCAAAATTCGGAGCAACTGTTTTTGAAATGACAAATCCATTATTACAGCCTACCTTAAACAGTGCCACAGGTACCAGTAGTGCTGTTCATATAACCGGAAACGCTCTGGAAGCATCGAATGTTCAGTTACCATCATCATTGACCGAGCTCTCACTTGCTCAGAAAATTTACTCTGCTCTGACTAAAGTTATCCAAATTGATCAACAAAAGCTGGATAATATTTTGAATCTTATCAGATAATAAAATAGTTAAAGATTTTGCAGGGGCGTAATATATTACGCCCCTGCTTTTATATCTGAAATTATGGCCATAACTACACCATCAATTGTATACTCGTCAGCTATAATCGGACAAAAACCAAAAATATCTTTTACCGTTTTTGCAGTTTTTGGGCCAATAGTAACAATTTTTAGGTTTGGGGGTAATGATTTGCCATTTAATAATTCAAAAAAGTTATTCACTGTTGATGAACTTGTGAAGGTTACATAGTCAATTTCCTGTTTTTCTAATTTTTCACTGATAAAGTCTGTTAATTTTGAATCAGGCATTAGTGTATCATAAATTGAAATGTTTTCAACAATTGCCCCAAATTCGATAAGCTTTTCCGGTAAAATTTTCTTTGCCAGTTTAGCAACCGGCAATAAAATTTTTTTTCCTTTTAAATCTATTTGAGAAAATGCGTCAATTACAGATTCAGTAATAAATTGAGAGGTAATGAATTCTGGATAAAATCCATAGCCATTTAAGGACTTTTTTGTTTTAGGACCGATGGTTGCAAATTTTGTGTTTTTTAATTTTTTTAAATCAATTTTATTTTGAAAAAAAATATCTACACCATTTTTACTGGTAAATATTATCCAGTCATAAGTTTCTATTTTTGCCAAAGCTGATTCTAACTCAGGACTTTTTAGCGGTTTTATTTCGATTGTTGGGAAATTTATTACTTCTGCCCCAAGACTTTGAAGTTTTTGGAAAAATTCATCAGCCTGAGACGTTGCCCTGGTATTTATTATTATTTTTCCTAACAATGGAGTGTACATATATATTGAAAAACCACAAATACTGCCTACTTAGGCAGTATTTGTGGTTATGAATTATTTTTTAAAAAAGATCAAACAAATTTCCCAGATTTGCCCTGCATCCGGTGGCAAAAAGTCCTAAAGCCATAGCGAAAAGAATAACTTTTATCTGTTGCCAATATAAATTTTTCACTGCAACCTCCTAAAAAGATTTACTTACATTAAGTATCATAATATTATTATCTGAACTAGACAAGCCACCAAAAGATACTTTTAATTGCTTATTCAAAATTTCATTTTTAAGATTTTCATTATATTTTTTGACAATATCTTCTGCTTCCCTGTCTTTTAGGATTTGAGGAGAACTTAAACCTGTAAGATCATTTAATAAAGAGATCGAATTAACTACTGCATATAAAGTAACAAGAGTTCCAAGAGTTCCCAAAACAAAAGTTTTTGCATCCACAGCAGGTGGCCTGTTAAACTGGCCTATCGGAGCAGGTTGATTATTGGCGGGAATATTACTACCACCCGAAGCTGCAAGATAAATAAGCAGTGACCCAACAGGTAAGCCAAGGCCAACAGTTGTTCCCCATGTTGCTCTCCTTGAAGAGATCGCTGTTCCAATCTTATCTATTAAAGCCTTATCATTTGACATAGAAGCAAGATTCTGATCATTTACCCTAAATCCATTTATATAAACTTCTCGGATAATTTCCTTTTCAACTTTGATAAACCTAATCTCAGCTTTTTTCCTAAGATATTCTTCGCTTTTTTCTACGTCTTCTTTAGTAATAGGAGCTGTAAATGCTGGTGTACAAATAATTAATGTTAAAATAAAAGTTAAAATCACACCTAACAAATTTTTTCTTTTCATTCCTCTTTTTATACCTTTACATTTTCAAATTCCGTTAAAGCGGCCAGCTTTTCTTTTTGATCCGCAGTTACCAACGCATCAGACAATTCACCCAAATCTCCTTCAAGTATTTCAGCTAATTTATAAAGTGTAAGTTTTATTCGGTGATCTGTAACTCTATTTTCAGGAAAGTTAAATGTTCTGATTCTTTCGGATCTGTCACCTGAGCCAACCATTGCACTTTTTAGTTCTGCCTGTGACTCATGTTGTTCTCTAACCATATGATCATAAAGCTTTGCTCTGAGAATTTCCATTCCTCTCTCTTTATTCTGTAGTTGGCTCCGTTCTTCTGAACAGGCAACCATTATTCCAGAAGGGCGATGAAAAATTCTTACAGCTGTTTCAACCTTATTTACATTTTGGCCACCAGCTCCGCCAGATCTCATTGTACTGATATCTAAATCTTTGGGATCAATGTGCAATTCAACATCCTCTACCTCTGGCATTACAGCTACAGTTGCAGCACTGGTATGTATTCTTCCTGATGATTCAGTTAAAGGTACACGCTGAACCCTATGTACCCCTGCTTCATATTTAAGACGGCTATAAACCTTATCTCCTGTTATAGACATAATAACTTCTTTACAGCCTCCAAGTCCAGTATCATTTATATCCAGAACTTTTACTTTCCAGCCTTTTTTCTCCGCATACCTTATATACATCCGCATAAGGTCTCCGGCAAATAATGCTGCTTCTTCTCCCCCTGTTCCGGCTCGTATTTCCAAAATAATATTTTTATCATCGTTTGGATCTTTGGGAAGAAGTAGCAACTCAATCTTTTCCTCTAATAACTTTTCTTTTTCTTCTAACTCAGCGATTTCTAAAGAAATAAGTTCTTTCATTTCATTGTCTGTTTCATTTTTAATCATGAGCCTTGTGTTGGCCAGATTTTTTTGTGTTTCTTCAAGTTCATGATAGGTATTAACTTTTTCTTCAAGATCTGATCTTGATTTTGCGTATTTTCTTACCAGTTGTTGATCTGATAAAACTTTTGGATCAGATAACAGCTCGCCTAATTCGTTATATGTACGTTCTATTTCTTGTATTTTATTGATTAAACTCATGATTAATTACTTTCACCTTGATAAAAATTAGGAAAACTCCTTAAGTACCATGTAAAATCGAATGATTTTTTAATAATCATTCTAGAGTCAAACTAATTTATTTATGATTTGGTACTATTAAACTTGTATTTTACATGGTTTTATTATTAATTATACTTTTTTTCTGGTGTATTTCTTGTAAATAGCAATCCATTTTAGGTAAACAAAAGTAAATTCTCTTTACATAAAAGTTAACAATGTAACAAAAAAAAGCTCCTGATAAAAAAATAAGAGCCTGCTAAAAAAAATTATCTCGCTCCGGCTCCGGCTGGTTGAAGATCAAGTTGTTTTATGCACTCTGCAATTGCGTTACCTTTATCTTTAGCATTTCTATATGTATCAAGTGCACTAAATTCTGTTAAATTAGCAGAAAAACCACTATTTTGTCTTTCCAGTCTTGCTCTTCTTAATAAATCATCTGCAAGTTTAAGATAAGCTTCAGTTCCATCTTCAGACATCTTGCCTATTACGGCAAATAAGTTAGCGAATTGTCCTTTTATTTTTTCCTTGTCTTTTGCTATATCATCTTTTGTTGGCGATTCATTTGTTTTTGTCGGATACAAATTTTCAGGTTTAGACAGATTTGTAAGTGCCGTTTTAACTTCACTATCAGGTAACTTACTAATGTCACTCTGAATAGGTTTTAAAGGGTCATGTTCCGGATTTAATGTACCAGCTGCATTTTGAATCTGTTTAAGCGCATCTGCCGAATTAGTATAGATTTTTTTATTAGGATTAATTCCATCTGCTTTTTGCAGATTTCCTACTATATCCTCAACATCTTGAAAACCAGCACCACGTGCTTTTTGAACAAGCTGAGAAAACTTATCAGCAAGCTGTACATTTTTCTTTGGATCAACATTATATCCTTCAAGCAGAAAATCTTTGTATTGCTTCTGTAAATCAGTAATCAGGTCTTTAACCTTTACCTGGTTTATTGATGTTGCCCCATTATCTATTGCATTACTTACCTTAAATAGTACACCTTCCATATCTGACATAAACGTATCAGCACTTTCACGATTTTTAGCATTTTTACTACTATTTGTATCTGCAAGTGTTTCAAGGCTCTTGGCTATACCTGAGACTCCACTTATTTCATTAGCAAGCTGGGCTAGTTCAGGATGGAAATTAAGTTTTGGATTGTCTTTGACCTTTTCTTCCTGCTCTTTTGGTACCTTTCCTTCAATTATGTTTGCCTGGCCCCTTAAGCTATTGGCAATATATTTTAAGATAGGCTGTTTAAATTCCTGAACAGTAGGGCCATTCATTACCTCTTTTAGTGGTTTATCAGAAAGAAATAAATTGGTGATTTTTTTTCTTGCATCTGGATCCGGAACTGTGTCAATAAAAGGCTTAACTGCTTTTTCCAGGCCAACTCTGTCTACAAACTCAAACCCTTTCATTTTTCCCACTTCACTTGCTGGTAAAGTAGTTGTAGAAGCAAAAAGACTGTTTTGATATTGTTTTATTAGAGGATCTTTCAATAACTCTTCTATAGTTTTCCCGGATTTCATTAAAAGGTCTCTAACTTTTTCTTTTTCATCAGAACTAGGAATTCCAGATAGAATATCACTAAGAGTCTGTTCTATTTTTGGAGGAGTCACTATTCCCTTTATAAACTCTTTTGATTTTTTTGTTTCTGATTCTTCTTTTGAAAGAGATCTTGTGAGGGATTTTAATGGTTTTGAATCTTTAAATTTATCACTTGCAGCAAGAGCATTTAAGATATCATCAACACGGAGACTATCAAAATTATCAATTTTTCCTACTTTTTTATTAACGATTTCTTTTAATTCTTCTGGTGGTGTTTTTAATTCTTTGGCAAATTTATTCCATTTTTCTGTATCCATTTTGTCATTTGCCCCTAATTCTTCTCTTGAAAGAGATGTGGTGAGGGATTTTAATGGTTTTGAATCTTTAAATTTATCACTTGAAGCAAGAGCATTTAAAACATCATCAATACGTGCATCATTAGGGTTATCAATACTTCCTACTTTTTTATTAACAATTTCTTTTAATTCATCAACAGGAGTGCCTAAATCCTGAGCAAACTTATTCCACTTTGCAGCATCCATTTTACCGTTAAGTGGAGCCTGACCATTAAGGACTTGTGCCAGATCAACAAGTTTATGAGCTCTGTCTATAATTTCATTCTGTTGTTTGGTTATTTTATCTGCGGCAACTTCGCCATCATAATAGAATACACCATTAATATCTTCACCCATTTTTTTCTGAGCAATTTGTGATGTTTCTGTTTGTACAGTCTTAGGGGTTGTTTCTTCTGGGGCTACAATTGTGGGGCTAACTGTCTTTTTTATTAATTTGTCAGAAGAGAGCATTGCTTCCTCAAAAGCCTTAAGGTTACTATTCAATGGTTCTTTATTACCAACTTTATCTCTTATTGCTTTAATATCATCTTTGAAAGTTGATTGTTCAAGGGCTGTATGTTTACCTTCCATCAATGTACCAGTAAAAACAGTAACATCCTGAAGTAATTTATCAACTTCAGGTGTTTTAACCCCATTTACTTCTAATTCTTTTGCAAGTCCATTTACAACAGTTTTTAAAGAATCAGTAAGGCTTTTTTTACCTTCCTTAGATAAAATAGTATCTGGTTTTTCTAGCTCCTTTAGGCTTGTATTTAGAATCTCAAGATTTTTTGAAACCATTGAACCTACATTATTTTTGTAAGTTGTTTTCTCGTTATCAAAATTACTACTAGTGGAATTAAAATCTTTTACTTGCTTATTATACTCTTTAGAATCATTTTCATATTTTTTAGTATCGCCTTCAAAAGTTCCTATCGCACTTTGAATTTTGCTGATACTTCCATCAATCGTATTTATCTGTTCAGATACATTTTGAATTGTTGGAGTATTTACTCCATTATCATGACTGGAAATAGCTGTCTTTTTTTCCTGAAGTGCTGACTTAAGCCCTGTAAGTTCTTTGCCTAAATCGGTTAATTTTCCTGGTTTAAGGTTAACTGATGGTTGAGTGATTTCATTATTAATTGTTTCAACTCTTGCACTTATTTCCCCTATATCTTTGAGTAATTTGTCTAAAGGCACTTTTGATGTTACATTTTCTGGGGCAACAGCCGGAGGATTAGACAGAGTTCTGAATGAGCCTTCTTCGGTTTTCTTTATCAGACTGATATTGTTAGAGTTATCTCTGTTTGTGACAGCAAAGCTTACAATTTCATATCCTTTATCTTTAAAATCATGATCATTGAAATCATGTATTTCTGGTGCTTTTCCGTCTCCTTTGGCCAAAATTTCATTGGTTGTGTAGACATGAAACTGATCCTTTATTTTTATGACAACTGCATCTTTTTTATCGTCTTTGGCAAACTCTGATGCCTTTGCTTCAGCTTTTTCCTTATTTGAGTACTTACCTTCATAACTGGTAATTTTTATCTCCCGATCGCCAAATAAATTAAGTTCTGCAAGTTTAAGACCAATGGGAGCATATTCTTTTATAACCTGATTATTAAAGTGATCACCTGAGTTTGGATTCTTATGGGTCTGAGGAGAAGAGAAAACCTCTGAATCAGCAGTTACAATAGTATCAACTGCAACCTGCCCACCACGTGTACTGATATCAGATACAGACCAGCCTTCAACCTGCCTTGTGTCTTTCAACCCTTTATTTCTGCTAAGCATGTCCCAGCCTTTGTCAAGATTTGTTTCAAGCTGATAGACATCAAAGCCATTTTTTGGCCGACCAAGTTTATCATGTCCACCATTTTCGTTGGCAATTAAAACAAATCCTTGTTTTTTACTACTGGCAGCCTGTTGGGCTGCAAATAATGCTTCTTCTTTTGTATCAAAATGGCTTTTAGGTTCTAAATTTCCTTTTATTTTAATCTCTGGAGAAGTATTTACAACAGTATTATCAAAGAAACCCTCAAGTGTTCCAACTTTTACACCATTACGTGGAATTGTTTCAATTTTTGCAGGGGGATTAAAGGGGGTAAAATCAACCTTTTCTAATTTAGGTGGAGTTGGAGGAGTTAATCCGGGTTTACTAGATACTTTGCCAGGATCTGGCGCAATTGTAGTGTCTGGTATAAGCTTTACTTTAAAGTCAGATTCAACTTTAGGAGTCTTAACCGCTGTTTGTTGGCCAGATGTTTGCGGCTCCCCTGATTGTTTAGCTGAAGGTGGAGTAAAACCATAAACCAGATGAGCGATATCATTACGGTTTAAAAGTTGAATTTTTTCTGATTTAAGATCTGCTTCAAATGTATCTATTTTCTCCTTTGATGCACCTGGTTCAGGAACATTTTTTAGAAAATTTTCAGTTCTTCCTAAAAATCCTGTAATTGAGTCTTTATTTATAAATCCAAGTGCTCTTGCTGCATCATCATTTTTAGCAGATTTTTCCCATGCACCTTTAAACTCATTGATCCGACTTTCAAATTTTGGTTTATTATCAGTATAAGTTTTTGCCTGGTCTCTAAACCCAGAATCTGAACGTAATATGTCTAAATCTGAAGCTTTTATTACTTTCCTTTCTTTAAAAGTATCAAGTTCTTTAATGGTTTGATTTATTTGTATATTGGGATTAAGCGTTTGTAATTCATTTAGCTTACCCTGCAAAGAATCTATTGCACCTTGATCATTTCCATTTGCCTTTTCTATTATTTTATTAACTTCTTCAAGTTTTTTATTAGTTTCACTGGCCTGTCTTATAGAACTTACTGTTGCAGCCAGAGCTGGGCTTGTTTGTTCTATTTTCTGAAGTCTTTCTAATACCCCTTTATCTTTTACCGGATCAAAAGTTTTGGTTTTATCATTATTAAATTGATTTACAAGATCATTTACAAACTCTTTATCATCTGTTGCAAATTTTTCCGGTTCAGCTTTTGCCCGTAAATTAATATTATTTAGCTCTTCATTTGATTTACTGAAAAGGTTTAAATTTTTTAAAAGCTCTGGGTTTTTAGAAACAGTTTCTTTTAAAGATTTAAGCTCATCAGGAGGATTATCACTTAATAAAAGTTTTATTTTTTGTGGATCAAGCTCATTTTTACCATCTTTATGTAATTTCTTTATATCTTCATCAGAAACACCAGCAAATTTAATTTGTTTTTCAAGTTCTGTACTGATTTTATTTAAAGATTCATTTACATTTTTAATACTTGCATCAGTAAGAGTTTTAGTTTCATCGCCTGTTATTGTTTGCAATTCAGAATTAAGATTATTTAAGGCAATTTCTACATTATCTTCACCTAGACCAGAACGGGCACTAATTACAGCTTTAAGAGCTGCAACTGAACCTTTAGGAGCTTCTTCCTTAGGTGAGTTATCTCCTGTTGAGTCTTTATTATTATCTTTTTCTCCTGACATTCCCTTTTGTTGGTCTTTTGGCTGTTCCTGAGTTTCTTCTTCTTTAGCTGGTGGTACAATTGCTTTTAATTCTTTTACTAATTCACCTAATTGAGGATGCCCGGTATATTTTGTTTTTTCTATAGTTTCTCTTAAATCAGTTATTTGTTTTTCAACTTGACCAAGTTTTTCATTTAAGCCTTTATAATTTCCTTTAGCAACGTCATCAAGATCGATGCCAAGGCTTTTTAATATTTCATCCATAGCACTGATATCTTTATCTGTAAGACCACCATCTTTATCCTGAAACTGAGTTTTCAAGAACTCATTCAATACTTTTCTATCAACTTTTGCATTGGGATCTGCTTTTTTATTAGTTTCCATTACATTATTAACAGCAATGACAACTGCATTTAAAGATTGCCCTCTGTCAATTAAGGACCTTTGCATAGCAGAAATATGTGCGGCACCTATATTTCCTGTTTCAGCAAGATTATAGCTTTCACCTAATCCAGACTCAACTTTCTGAAATAAATCACCTAGAGCCTGCTTTCTTTCGGTTGTTTTTTCTATACCCTTTGCTTTTTCAAGTAATGCAGGGAGATCAAGTATTTTACCCGAGTTAGGGTCTTTAATTTTAACTCCAGACTGAACAGCAAGATCTAAATAATCTGTAGTTGCTTTTTCTGGAAAAACCCCATCTTTAAATGGTTTGAATTCACCTTCTTTTTTCTTCTTATCTGAATTGGGGCTTGCTCCCTTAATAGTTGTAGAAGATTCGACATTTTCTTCTCCTTTTTTTACAGGCTTTAGCTCTCCTAGACCCTCTTTAAATTTTGCCTGAGATACAACTAAATTTGATATATTAGTTGTTGTTTCAACCGAACCTGTACCTTTAAGAGCTTTATTATCTAATAAATCACGGTATAAATTATACATTTTAGGATCAGATGTCTTTAAACTTTCGTTGCCTTCTTTACTATTACTAAGTAACTTATTTAACTCATCAAGTCTTTCAGGCTTAAAATCTCCTTTTTCATATAAAGCCTGATTAACAAGTTTTGGATCAATTTTTGCTTCTTTAATTTTCATCATTAAGGGGCTATAAAGCTCTGTAAGCATACGTTTAGCCATTTGATCCTGAGATTCTCCTTTAGAACCTTTAACTGTTGAATTATACTGAGACATTTGAAGATTTTCTTTGAAAGGCTCATCACCATTAGAAACAGGAACCGGAGTAAAATTAGGAACAGTGATTGTCGGGGCTTTTATTGCACTTGGAGTTGGTGGGGCTTTTGGAGCAAAAGCCTTTAACAAAGGAGAAGTAAGAGGATTTATTTTTGATGGCTTGGTAGGGTCATCACCAGGAGTTGGATCTTTTATTTCATCTTTTTCAGCTTCTGGTTTATTTATTTTTATCGGAACATCAACATTTTTTGCTATATGTCTTCCTTCATTTTCTAACACTTTAAACTGGGCAACTACATCTATATGTTCTCCACCACCAGTAGGACTAAGGCTGTAACCCTGGCCATATTTACCAACAAATTCTGCCGCTTTTGCTAAACCACCTTCATTTGCCTTTCCTTGTGCATCTCTACCAGCTACAGCCTGGGATAAAGATTCATTATATGCTGCGCCTCCACTACCAAAAAGCTGTGCTACCGCTGCGATCAAAGGTGTAACCAGATTTGCCCGTTGAGGTGAAAGCTGCTGTAAAGTAACTTCTACTGTTTTTCCCTGTGCCAGAGCCTGATAAACTTCCGGGGAAACTCTCGATGTTCTGGCATCTATAACTTTACCCTTTAGTATTGAGGGGTCAACAAGGGCTGCGTTTAGTTTTTCAATACTATTCACTGAGAATTTTAAAGTACTGGTTG
>CAYRDV010000008.1:0-6173 GCA_964422885.1 uncultured Candidatus Sericytochromatia bacterium | reverse complement strand
CCTTGAGGACCGCCAACCATAGTTGTTTGGGTTGTTTGTATTATCGGCTGTTTTCTAGCTAAATTGGGATCATAGCTGGCACCTGCACCCATACCACCAGCATTTGTCGCTAATCCTTCATAACGGACATGCTCAATATTATCTCCAAAAAAATATCTGCTATTATCTCGGTTATTAAAATAATTATGATTTGTTTTATTTAATTCTTTAAAAATATTCCTCATTATTTGGTTCTCCCGGAGAAAATACAAATTCGGACACTACCCCTAGTAATCATCATATTGGTATTCCCTGCTTACTTGTTTGTATAAATTGATAATTAACAAAAAATTAATACTTTCAAAATAAATCCCCGGTACAGGGCTCTGTTAGCTTTAATTATTCTTCTGTAGAAGTTAAATGCCGTCTCATCTGATAAAGAATATGATTGTCAATTTTTTTCAAAACAGGTCTCATTTCCTGAGGTGCTAAAGATTTTTCCAAAACATCACGAAGGCGGTCCATTTCAGTGGTTAATTTTTCTCTTTGTTCGATAAGGCCTTCCTGCATCAGCTCAATTGCTTCAGGTACTTTTATTATTCTGTCAATCAGGCAGTAATAATCATCAGCAACCATTTCATAATAATTATAGAGATTTTGTAAAACTTTTTCCCGTAACTGGTATTTAACTGAAATACTGCCAAGCTTTTTACTTATATCTCTGCGGATTTCATTAAGCTCTCTGAGAGCTTCCATCGCTTCTTTTACTTCTTCAGTCGAAATTAATTCAGTCATATAATTTCCTTACAAATTATCTAATATCAATAATTTCTATTATAATATCTTCCATATTATGTCTAAACAAATCATCCCTTGCTCCTATCGAAGATTCCATAAGTGCTAATAGTTTTCTTGAAGTACCACCTATTACCATATCTTCACTTAACTGATCCGCTAAAACCTTTATTTGTTTTTCTAAATCATTTAATTCTTCAGATTTTTTTATTGGTGTAATTTCTTTTTCTTCAAAACGAAGTTTTTTGAAATCATTTAATTTTTTAAGTAAAATATTACTATGTATTGTCCTATCTATATATTTTTTTACTTCGTTGATACTTTCAAGTAAACTATCGCCCATCTGGCTTGAATCCTTATATAGGGCAAGTGCCCCTTTTCCAAAATTATATTCAACAGTTAAATCAAGTACAGAATCATCCCTTGTTACCTGGATTTTGTCAGCCATTTCTTCATGAAGCTTTTTCAATACTTTATCAATAATCTCAAATATGCCATCATTTATTTGTTCAGATAATATAGGGAGTTTATCAAGTACATAATAAATATTTTTTTTGGTTAGTTTAATTTTTTCAGAAATATCTGTAGAAAAATCAGTAATGACCAATGCCGCTTCTTTTAAAAAACTTTCAACAGATTTTGCTGTTTTCTTTTGTTCTGTTCCTTTGACTGCATTCATTAAATTCTCAATTTGCCTGTTAATTACTGGTAGTGTCGCCATAACTGCAGCATTTTTTATTTTATGAGATAAATCATCGCCTGGAACTTCGGTATTCTGAAAATCTTTTTTTCCTGTACCAAGGGTATTTGTACTTATAACTGAAACATTTTTATAATTATGAATATTAATATTAACCTTTTGCCCTGATATTAATGCTTCAAAAAACAAATCATCATTGCTTTGCTTAAAATCGAACTTTAATTTTTCTTTGGTAATATCAAATGCTTTTAATAAAACAGCTTTTGTTTCAGCCTGAATAACAGATTTATTATCCTTATCCTGTAGAAGCGGTTGCTCATCTTTTAATTCTATAATCTCAGCTTCTGGTGAGATATCCATCCCCTGTTTAATATTAGTTTTTTGTTCTCTTACTATCTTATTTGAATCTTTAATAATTTTCTGAAGCTTGGATTTTGTTTTTTTATCAAGAAGAGGTCCATAATCTTTAATGAATAGTTTTGCAATATTAAACCGTTCTTCTGCTTTTGAAATATTTTGTTCTAGAGAATAGCTTATTTCCTGTTTTATAGTATTTTTTAGGAAGCGAATTTGTTTAATAATTATATTATCGAGTGTCTGAGCCGTTTTGAAATTATTATTTCCATGCTTAAGAATATTATCTGGTGTATTTTGGAGGCTTATTGAGCCGACTTTTAAACTTGAGCCAACAAAATTTCCTGTAAATTCACCATAAGTACCGTCATTTTCATTTATCTGGAAAAAAATATTGATATCTTTATTTCTTAGATATATCCTAAATTCATCTAACAAATTCCCATAAACATTTATATCTTCTTTTTCAAGCTTCACTTCACTCGTTTGAAATTGTTTTGTAAATTCATCATAAATAAGCTCTTTAAAAATTATGTCATATCCCATTTCAATCAACTCATCATAAGATGGGTCATGATCAAATAATGGTTCTGAGACTGGCTCTAATAGTTCTTCAGTTTGCTCTGCAATAATTCTTTTTTTATCCAGAGAAAATAAGCCCAGTGCTCTATCACAGATCTCATGCCCTTTTAAAATATCACGACCAGCACTGTAATATTCTTCAAGACCTCTAACTTCTATCTCTCCATTAGCAGCATAAACCCTTACCTTATTTACGGTATCAGCAAGATTTTCAACTACTTCTTTATCAACACCAGGGTTTGATTGGATAAACTCAGTAGTAGTATCTTCCAGTTCTTTAACCTGATCCTGAATAATTTTTTCTGCATCTTCTATACTGATTTCAATACCATTGCACAAAAGTTTACCATCTTCAAAGGTAATAACTTTTTGAAGTGAGGTTTGTCCTGACATTTATTTGATTTTCTAAAAATACGTCTTCATCTAAAATATAGTCAAAATTATAGCACGAATTTTTTTAACGAAAATAATTCCCTATAAAATTGGCTCTAACTATTAACCTTTTTGGAAAGGTATTCAGGAAAATATATCTTCCTCGTATAGGAAGATATATTTTTAGACAAAAGCTGAAGCAGATGAATCGATGGAGCTCGGATCACCAGTGGTTTTTTTAGAACCTTTAAAAACATCTTTCAGGGCAACATGGATTGGACCAGTAGATCCTCCTGTAGATGCCTGTGTTCCATCTGGTTTTGGAGGGTTTTGAGTTTGTGCTATTGTTTGCCCAGTTGATTTAGGCTGCCCTCCAGCTGCGTTCTGTTGTGTTACAGGTGTTGTTGGTCTTGTATCAGGTGTTGCTTGCTGATTTACTCCAGCTGCTTGTGGGTTAGCCTGCGGCTTTGGAACTAAATTGGCAAGTTCTTCTTTTGTAAGCCTGGAAGCCTGAGCCAGTGAAAGTCTCCTTTGTTCTTTAGGAATTTCCTGGGTTACTTTATTACCTTGTTTATCTGTTCCAGTTTGTAAAAAGTTAGCTTCATTTGCCCGATTTTCATTATATTTCCTTATGGCTTCCAACCCATTTGAAATTGCCAGTCCAGCTCTGTTTGCCACTCTAAAAGTGTCGCTAAGAGGTGTATTTGATGTATTGTAATGTGACGCAATAGATGCTTTAAACTGACCGCTAAAACCATAATCAAAAGTTCCGGAACTAATTTGATCATCATGTAATCTTTTAAGAAAATAGTCTGCAAGTTCAATTAACTTTTGAGTTGCAGTTTTACCCTCTTTATCAGGACCTAATAATTGTCCGATAAACCCAAGGACAGTTGCCACTCTTGCAAGAGTTTTAGCTTTTTTGGACTCATCTTTTTCAGGTGTTTCAGCAGGTTGATTATTAGGCGCAGCAGCTACTTCTCTGGCAGCAGTACGGCTTAGATTACGCAGTGCTTCTCTGGCAAGAGCTGCAGAAGGATTATTGGAATTGCCTGCGATCTCATTAAGTTGGGTTCTGGCATTATTACTTAAAGGGCCATTTTTATCGCCAGCAATATTTGCCAGGGTGGCAAAAGCTGCTCTACGGATTTCAAGTGGGATACTGATATCAGTTGCAATTTTTGAGATTTCTCCAAATGCTTTATTGGCTGTATCTGTTGGTTTTCCTGTGCCTGTTGTAACATATGCTCTGGCAAATTCTTCAAGACCAGTAAAACCTTCTTTTTGAGTTGTAGGGCTTTTCGCTTTTTTTACAAGATCTGGTATTACATTGGCGATAATTGTAGAACTAACTGCATTAAGATCTTGCTTTGGTTGTGGTTGAACAGGCACCGTTGCAGGAACTTGTTTAGGTGTAACAGGATCTACTTTTGTCTGTTGTGTTGTAGCAAGTGTTGGCTGACCCTGTGGAACAGGAGGTTTAGCCTGGGGGTCTTCTTTTGGTTTTACTTGTACGTCAAAACTCTTATCCCCTGCTTTTTTTGCATCAAAACTAAATTTTTTTGAAACATCACCAACCGAAATATTAAGTTGTTCAGCTAATTTAAATTTTGCAATATTAATTGCATTCTCTCCGGTGTCTATTGAATCAATCTTAATTTTCTTTTGTTTATCTGTTAATGGTAAAGTTGGAACTACAGCATCTTTTTGAGTAACAAGAACTTTTATATTGTTATTTTTATCTGAAATAGGGGCTGCATCAAAATTAAAATTTTTACCAAGTTCTTCAACCGATTTCCCTAATTTAGCTGATAATTGCTGTTTTACTTTTTCTATTGCTTCAGGTCCAGATTTTGCAACTACGGTTTCAATTTGAGGCTTCTTAATCGTAGGTTCAACAGGTCGTGTAAGGTCAATGAGGCTTTTTATTGCAGATATATCACCAGTTCTTGCCACGTTGTTAATTATATCTACTGCTCGTTTTTTGACATCATCAACAGAAGAAGTTTGAGCCAGTTTTGCCAGCCCTTTTACATCTATAACTCCTTTTATAGCATTTATGTCTCCTTTTTGGGCATTTAAAATCGCATCAAGAGCACCTATCTTTATTTCATCATTATCTGAGTTAACAGCAATTTTTGATAATCCCTGTATTGCCTGGAGATCTCCAGTTTGGGCTGCAGTTTTCAATACAGCAATGTTTGCGATAGCACTTGCAGGAGCTTTTATTTCAGGTTTAAAAGTTGTAGAATCAGCTATAATTTTTGAAAGATTTGGTTTATCATCTACTTTTGCCGATTTAGATTTGGCAAACTCAATAAGGCCAGCTAAGGCTTCTTTTCTTAAAGCTTCATTTCCTGATTCTTTGGCAATTTTTGTTAAAGCCTCAATTGCCTGAGCATTACCTGTCAAAGCAGCATCCTTTAGAGACTTAAGCGCATTTTTAGCTGCTTCAGATTTCAGATCTACATCAGGTTTACTTAAAGTTTCAACTGCTTTTTTAAGTTCAGGCTTATTATCAGATTGGACTTTTTTGGCATTAGCAAATTCGGTAAGAATATTTGTTGCTTCTTTTCTTAAAGCTTCGCTACCTGACTCTTTGGCTATTTTTGCCAGACCTTCTATCGCCTGGGCATTACCTTTTAGTGCCTCATCTTTTAATGGCTTTAGGAAGGTTTTTGCTTCTTTTACAGGCTCTGGTTTAGCCTGTAAAACAGCGTTAATAGCATCTTCTAGTTCTTTCTTATTACCTATTTTGGGAGCTTCTGGCTTATTTACTTCAGCCTGAATTTGTGTCAGGGCATCTGGAGCTTGCTCAGGAGCCTTTGTCGCTTTAAGCCTTTCATTAACATTGCTCCTTACTAATTCAGCCTGTTGACCTTTGTTAATTCCTTCTCTAACAACGCTTACAAGTGTGTCTACTTCTACAAATTTCTTTACAGAATTTAAAATATTATTTTCACCAATCTGGCTAATTACACTACCAGCTTTGTCTTTTAAACTTGATGTAGATTTAGATATTTCTGTGAGAGCCTGAAATGCCTGAAAGTTACCAGCTAATGCTGCTGTTTTTAACGCCTCAAGTGCTTTTTCTGCATCTTCCTTGGTGGGTTTATCAGTATCTGTAGATTTTGAAGCCAGTACCTTTTGAGCTGCCTGGGCGAGAGCCTCGTCTGTTTTTGGAGCTCCAAATATAGCCTCAAGATCACTATGTTTAATATCTTTCCCTAGAGCTTTTATTTGATCAAGCTGTACTTTAGTTACATCTGTTACATTAAAACCAGCATTTTGTAACTGCTTTACAAGTTCCGTTCTAAGAGTTGTGAGAGTTTCATCTGCTCTGGCTGCTGTTGCACTATCATAATCAGTAGCATTTGGCTTTATGTTTTCC